>NZ_JBFBAD010000169.1:0-19695 GCF_040682075.1 Actinoplanes sp. NPDC051411
GGGCCAGTTCCTGGTGCTCGGGGGAATTGATGACGTCGCTGGTGACGTGGTCGTACGGGTTCGCCGGATCGAACTCGCCGAGTCGTACCCGTACGCGGCCGCCCGGTTGAGGTGCGGGAGCACTGGCGGGAAATCCACAACCTGATCATCCCGACAAGTCCGCTGTCGAAGTCTGACGTCGAGGAACGCGCCGCCCGCAACCATCTCGAAGTCGCCTACGCCGACGGCGTACCGGTCGGCTGCTCAACCGTCCGCCCGCCCACCGACGGCGCCGCGACGGTAATCGCACGCGTGCGCCCCGAGTACCGACGCCGCGGCCACGGCACCGAGATCTTCGACCGGGCGCTGGGGGCGGCGCACGACCTCGGCGCGGAATCGGTCGTGACAGTCATCCTGGCGTCCAATGAGGATGGATTGGCCTTCGCCCACAAACGCGGTTTCGTAGAGTTCGACCGCTACCTCCTTCCCGGCGACACGATCCCATTCATCGACCTTCGGCTGGAGCGGTAGGGCGACGGACCGCCGGCAGCTATGGCGCGGTGGCCTCCGGAGCGCCGGATCAGAAGCAACGTCGTCCGGGGCGCGCGGGAAGAGGCCGTCGTATATGGCCCGCGGCAAACCGGTCCGCCGCCACCACCGTCGGTCTGCCGCCACCACCGTCGGTCTGCCCCGGCCGCCGTCTGCCGCCGTCCGCTCTGGCCGCCGCAAGAAGCCAACGGGTGCCGTCTTAGCGCGGGTCCCGGTTGTAAAGCCTGCGCGCCCAGACGTAGCCGACCGCGGTCAGCACCAGGCACCACGCGAGCGCGAGCCAGCCGTTGCGGCCGACGCCCGTGCCGAGCAGCAGGCCGCGCAGGGTTTCCATCATGGGCGTGAACGGCTGGTATTCCGCGAACCAGCGCAGCCCCGCCGGCATCGAGGAAGCCGGCACGAACCCGCTGCCCAGGAACGGGAAGAGCAGGAGCAGCAGCGGCCAGTTGCTCGCCGTCTCGACGGTCTTGGCGGCCAGGCCGCTGGCGACCGCCAGCCAGGTGATCGCGATCGTCACGGCGAGCAGGAGGCCGAGCGCGGCGAGCCACTCCACAGGTGTCGCGGTGGGGCGGAAGCCGACCGCCAGGCCAACCGCGACCAGGACGATCACGCCGAACATCGTCTGCAGGACGTTCGCGGTGACGTGGCCGGTCAGCACCGACGGGCGGAAGATCGCCATGGTCTTGAAGCGGGCGATGATGCCCTCGGTGATATCCATCGCGATTGTGGTCGCGGTGCCGGCGGCGCTGCTGGCGATGCTGAGCAGCAGGATGCCGGGCGTCACGTAGTCGGCGTACTGCGCGCGGCCGCCGCCCGGCGTGAGACCGGCGCCGAGCGTGCCGCCCAGGACGAACACGAACAGGAGCAGGAAGACGACCGGCATCCCGATCAACATCATCGTCATCGTCGGGTAGCGCCGCATTCGGCGGAGGTTGCGCCGCAGCATGGTGCGGGTGTCGCGGACCGCGTACGTCATTGTGGTCATCGCACGACCTCCTCGGGTCGGCCGGTCAGCGTCAGGAACACGTCGTCGAGGTCGGGGGAGTGCAGGCTGACCTGAGAGGCGGTCACCTCGCCGAGCCGGTTGAGCAGGTCGCGCAGCTCGGCCGGTGTCGCCTCGCCGGGAACGCGCAGCGCTAGCTTGGACGGCTCCGGTGAGGCCGACGGCAGGAGCGCCGCGGCGCGGTCGAGGTCGGCCGGCGAGGCGAACCGCAGTTCCACGTGGCCGCCCGGCACCAGCCGCTTGAGCTCCTCCGGAGTCCCCGAGGCGACGACCCGGCCGTGGTCGAGCAGGGCGATCCGGTCGGCCAGCTGGTCGGCCTCCTCCAGATATTGCGTGGTCAGGAACAGCGTCACCCCGCCCTGCACCAGGTCGCGGATCATCTCCCAGACGGCCCGACGGCTGCGCGGGTCGAGTCCGGTCGTCGGCTCATCGAGGAAGATCACCCGAGGTGAGCCGACGAGCGTCATCGCCAGGTCGAGCCGCCGCCGCATGCCGCCCGACCAGGTCATCACCGGCTTGCGCGCGACCTCGCCGAGGTCGAACCGCTCGATCAGCTCGGCGGTCCGCTGCCGGCCGGCGGCCGGCGGCAGATGTCGCAGGTCGGCCATCAGCCGGAGGTTTTCCTCGCCGGTGAACAGCCCGTCGACCGCCACGAACTGGCCGGTCAGCGCGATCGCGTCGCGCACCGCGTCGGGCTCGCGCGCGACGTCGTGCCCGGCCACCCACGCGCGGCCGGAATCGGGGCGGATCAGCGTCGACATGATGTTGACCGCGGTGGTCTTCCCGGCGCCGTTCGGTCCGAGCAGCGCGAACACCGTCCCGGCCGGCACGATCAGGTCGAGGCCGTCGAGGACGACCTTCTTCCCGTACGCCTTGGTCAGCGCGACCACCTCGACCGCGTTCATCCCGCCCTCCGGACGACGATGTTGCCGACGTGGGTGCGCGCCTTGATCGTGACCGAGTTCTCCCCGTCGGCCGGTGCTCCGCCGGTCAGCAGTTCGTTGCGCACCTGGCCGGCCGTGGTGTTGAGGTCGAGCCAGGCCGCGCTGCCCTGCCGCACGCCGACCTCGAGCGAGCCGGCCGCGGTCGTCATCGTCACCGTTCCCCGGACCACCTCGCCGATCTCGATCCGCCCGTTGGCATTGCGCGCCACCACGTCGCCGAGCGCCCGGTCGATGGTCACCACCCCGTTGGCCCCGTCGACCTGGATCTCGCCGGTGGCCTCACCGATGCGGCTGCCGCCGTTGCTGTTGCTGACTTTGACCGGCCCGTCGACCCGGCCGATGTCGACCCCGCCGTTGCTGGCCACGACCTCGGCCGATCCGGCTTCGACCACTGTCACGTCGCCGCTCGAGCATCGCAGGTGAAGCTTCTCGGCCTTCGCGATGTGCACGTCGCCGTACGCCGTCCGTAACCGCACCTCACCGAGCGAGCCCTCGGTGACTATTTCGCCCATGGCGGTCTCGCCTATGAGACTCGAGCCCTCGGGCAACCGGAGGCGGACGTCGACCGCGCCGGTGCGGGTGAGCAGCGAGCCGAGCCGGGGCGCGCGGGCGGTCAGCACGCCGCCGGCGAACTCGATCTTGGTCTGCTCGGCGACCCGGACGTCGGCCTTCCGGCCGGGGTCGACCGGCGTCACCTCGAGCACGGTGTCAATGCGCGGTTCGGCGGTGATCCGCACGTTGGCGATCACCATGCTGAACTGGAGTCGGGCGGTGATCGGCCCGGGGGTGTCGAATGTCGGCATCGTGCTCCTCCTCGTCGGTGCGGCAGTCATCGGGCCCAGCCCTGGAAGCTGTCGCCTCCGCCGTGGGTGCGACCGGTCGACTTGCGCTGGCCGGGAAGGGCCGCGGTCGCCGCATGCACCAGCCAGGAGTTGACCGAGACGTGCTCACGGGCGGCCGCCTCCTCGACCCGGGCCTTGGTCTCCTCGGGCAGGCGCAGGTTGATGCGCGCGGTCGCGCTCTTCTCGTCGATCACCATGGGCTCGGGCTCGGGCTCGGGCTCCGGCGATGGCGCGGCCGGAGGAGACGGAAGGGTCACGACGAAATCGGGGTCGCGACCGTTGAGCCGGACCCAAACCGAGCCCGGCGCCATCTCGCGGGTGATCTCGGCGCCGGCTGCCGCCAAGGCCTCCATCAGCGTCAGCCGGATCGCTGACTCGAGCGGCGCGGTGAGGCGCTCGGCCAGCGCCCGCGCCTCATCTCCACCGGCCTCGGCGGCGATCGCGAGCTCCCGTCTCACCAGTTCGACGTAGGGCATCAGATCCATGGCGCCATATTGGCACCACGATGGCATCATCGCAAGCGGATCTGGCTCAGATGTGAGCCATGGCTGGCTCAAAAAGAAGCCCGAACGCCTGTCACACACCGGCCGGGGCCGGTGTCTTGATGCCCGAGCGATTCCTACGAGCGGAGGAAGTCATGGCTGGGCACACCCGCATACCGAGGGCCGAACCGACCGGCGTCTACGGGGCGATCGTCAAGCGGATGTCGCGCAGAATGCTGGGAGAGGTGGCGGAGCCGGTCGAAGTGGCGTGGCACAACCGCAAGATCCTCAACTTCGGCTTCAGCATCGTGCGACAGACGAAGAGGTGGGACCAGTGCGACGAAAACCTGAAGTCGTTCGCGCACCTCGCGGTCGCGACCATGGCGGGGTGCAGCTTCTGCCTCGACTTCGGTTACTTCCAGGCGCACAACAGCGGACTCGACATGGTCAAGGCACAAGCGGTGCCACGATGGCGTGCGTCGGAGTTGTTCACGCCGCTCGAGCGCGATGTCCTGGCCTATGCCGAGGCGATGACCGCGACGCCGCCGGAGGTGACCGATGAGTTGTCGGCGCGGCTGCTCGCCGCACTCGGCCCGGCGGCCCTGGTGGAGCTGACCATGATCGTGGCGGTGGCCAACCTGACGGCCCGCGGCAACACCGCGCTCGGCATAAGCTCGCAGGGCTTCTCCGACTCGTGCGTGGTGTCGCGGGCATGAGCGACGACCCGTTCGTGGGGCACCGAGGACTGCTCTTCACAGTGGCTTACGAGATGCTCGGATCGGCGGCCGACGCCGAAGACGTCGTGCAGGAGACCTGGTTGCGGTGGGCCGGGCTGGGCGACGCCGCTCGCGGCGAGGTGCGCGACCCGCGTACGTATCTGGTGCGCATCGTGACGCGGCAGGCTCTCAACCGGCTGCGCACCGTGGCTCGCCGGCGGGAAGACTACATCGGGCCCTGGCTGCCCGAGCCCCTGCTGACCAGCCCCGATGTGGCCGAAGACGTCGAGCTGGCC
Source organism: Actinoplanes sp. NPDC051411 (assembly GCF_040682075.1). Taxonomy (NCBI): domain Bacteria; kingdom Bacillati; phylum Actinomycetota; class Actinomycetes; order Micromonosporales; family Micromonosporaceae; genus Actinoplanes; species Actinoplanes sp. NPDC051411. Next base: position 4,812 of record NZ_JBFBAD010000169.1, read on the forward strand.
GAGAGCGTCTCGATGGCGATGCTGACCGTGCTCGAGACGCTGTTCCCGGCCGAGCGGGCGGTCTTCTTGCTGCGCGAAGTGTTCGACGTGCCCTATGAGGAGATCGCCGAGGCGGTCGGCAAGTCCGAACCGGCGGTGCGCCAGATCGCCCATCGAGCCCGGCAGCACGTCGCGGCCCGGCGACCGCGCAGCCAGGTGAGCCAGGCCGAGCAGCGCGAGGTGGTCGACCGGTTCCTGGCCGCGCTGTCCACGGGCGACGTGCAGGGTCTGATGGACGTGCTGGCACCCGACGTCGTGCTGGTCTCCGACGGCGGCGGCCTGGCCGGCGCGGCCCGCAAGCCGATCAGCGGCGCCGAACGGCTGGTCCGTTTCCTGACGTCGCGCGGCGCTCGCGACGTGGTGGGCGCCGCGGCCTGGCTCAACGGCGCCCCGGGCTTCGTTCTCCTGGGCGACGACCATGCCGTGGTCGCGGCGGTCGGCCTCGCCGTCGAGCACGGCCAGATCAAACGGATGTACGCGGTCGCCAACCCCGGCAAACTGGAACGGCTCACCACCGAGGCCGCGCTCACCCGCGCACCGCAGGGAGGCCGCCACTGAACCACCGGCGTGCGCCCGGCTCCGGCGTGCCCGGCTCCGGCGTGCGCCCGGCGCTGGCGTGGGCCCGGGACTGGCGTGGGCCCGGGACTGGCGTGGGCCCGGGACTGGCGTGCGCCCGGCTCCGGCGTGTGCACCACCACCAGCTCGCTGGCCGCGCGCTCCAATGGCGTGAGGAGAGCCAGTCCTCCCCGGCTGAGTGCGACGAAGGTCGGGGCCTCGGCGGTGGGCGGACCGCAGCGGCTGGGCTGGCGCGACGACAGCTGACGCTGGCGAGCAGCGGAGGAACGGCGGCGGGACGACGGCACCCCTTCGCCCTGGCGCCGCAAATCCACACCCACTGTCCCACCACCAGCCGAGCCGGGGCTTGGCGGGGCGGGAGGCGGGCCTACAGCCGTCGAGTGTGGACGGAGCGGGACGGGCGTCGAGTGGGGTGGCTGGTTGGGTGGGGGCTGCGGCGTACGGGAAGGAGCCGGCGGGGGACCGCCGGGCCGGCACCGCGGTGGAACGGTGCCGGGCCGGAGAAGGTGGGTTGTCAGATTTTGCCGGTGCCGGCGCTTGCTGTGACGATCGATTTGACGCTGTTGTTGGCGTCGACTGTGTAGGGGTAGGGGATCGCGGCGACGCTGGCGCCGTTGCGGGTTTGGGGAGTGCCGGAGTTGACCAGGTAGTTGTTGAGGAGCTTGACGTTGCCGGCCGGGGAGTCGCCGGTCTGGGTGACGACGGTGTTGGGGGTGTTCTCGAAGTAGTTGCGCTCGACGTAGACGCCGGCGTTGCAGGTTGAGGCGATGCCGTAGGTGCCGCTGTTGTAGTAGTAGTTGTTGTAGACGTGCACCGGGTTGCCGAAGCGGACGCGCGGGCCGCGCTGGTCGCAGTTGCGGAAGTAGTTGTGGTGGAAGGTCACGCGCAGGTGGCCGGTGTCCTCGGACGCGTTGTCGTCGCTGTGGCCGAGCAGGTCGCACTTGATGTGGTCGTGCTCGTAGTTCCAGGACACGGTGATGTAGTCGGCGGCGTGGGTGATGTCGATCAGGCCGTCGTAGTAGTCGGTGCCGTGGGACGTGTCGCTTGACAGGTCGTTGTGGTCGATCCAGATGTGGGTCGACTTCTCGACGTGGATGGCGTCGCCGTTGCCGTTGCCGGCCAGCACCTTGGCGATCTTCAAGTTGCGGACGATGACGTTGTTGACGCCCTTGATTTTCAGCCCGCAGCCGGTGAGGCCGGAGCTGGAGCCGACGCCGATGACGGTCTTGTTGGACGTCACGGTCACGTCGGAGGAGCAGCTGAAGTTGCCGTTGACGTTGATCGTCTCGGAGGTGCTGGAGCCGACCGCGCTGGTCAGCGCCGACAGGCTGGTCACCGTCACGGTCGTGCTCGCCGAACCGCCGGAGGTGCCGCCGGCCTGGGTCGACCAGCCCTCCTGGTTGAAAGTGGCGGCGTGGGCGGCCGGCGCGTAGGCGAGGGTCGCGAAGGCGGTCGCGGCGATCGCGCCGAGGGCGACGCGTTTCGCACCGGACAGGCCGAAGATGCTGGACAACTGGACCTCCTGGTCGAGGACGGGCCCAGAACCGGGGGGAGCGGTCCCTGGGAGGACAGGAAAGCGCTTACCTCAGCGGCAACATATCGACCTGTATCGATTCCGTCAAGAGTGCTAGCGTCACCGGATGGCGAGGGCGACGGTCTGGATCGGCGGCAGCACCGGCTCGGGCAAAACGACCGTCACACGCATTTTGGCCGCCCGTCATGGGCTGCGCGTCTTCCCGATCGACGCGTTCTGGTATTCGCACGTCCGCCGCCTCCGCAAGCCGGCCGACGATCCCAGCGCCGGCAACCCGAGCACCGGCAACCCGAGCGCCGGCGACGCCGGCCCCGGCGAGCGCAGCGCCGACGAAAACGGCGCCGACGAACCCAGCCCCGACGAGCAGTGGCTCGGCATGACCCCGGCCGAGCAGGCGGCCGACTTCGAGGCCCTGACCCGCAAGCGATGGCCACTCGTCCTCGCCGATCTCGACGCCCTGCCGCCCGACCCTCCCGTGATCGTCGAAGGCCCTCAGGTTCTCCCCGATCTGATCCCGCCCGGCGACCGCGCGTACTTCCTCGTCGGCACCGCCGAATGGCAGCGTGACGTCCTCGCCCAGCGGCCGCTCCCGGCGACCGCCGATCCGCCCCGCGCGCTGGCCAACCGGATCGAGAAGGATCGTCTTTACGGCGAGCGGGTTGTCGTCCTCGCCCGGGCGAGAGGTTTCCCGGTGATCCTGGTCGACGGCAGCCGCAAGCCGGAGGAGATCGCCGACGAGATCACCGGCCTGCCCGAGCCCGGCCCCCGCCCCGGCGTTTCCGCGGCCCGGCGCTGGGAGAACCGGATCGTCGCCGACAACATCCGCAGCTGGCTGGCGTCCTCGCACCGGACGGCCGAATTGCCGGAGGCATGGCCGTTCGCCTGCGAATGCGGCCGGTCCACGTGCACTGTGATGGTGCCGCGCTCGCTACCCGAGTTCGACGCGTCCAAGCGGGTGCGGGCCGATGGGCATTGAGGCAGCGGTAGGGGGAAGGCGGTGCTCGCCTGGGCACGATCTGTTAGAAAAGACCAGGCCAAACTCCCCGCCGTGATGGGGCTCTCTGCATGATCAGTGACGTGTCCATCGACCGGGCGGAGGTCGCCGGCTTGCCGCCGGACCGGCTTTCCGCGCGGTTGCTGGCGTACGCCCTGATCGAGCAGACGCAGGTGGCGCCCCGTCCGGAGCTGCTCGAGCGGCTGATCGACGAGGCCGAGGTCGCCGGCTGGGGTGAGGTGCTGGTGACGCTCCTGCACAGCCGGCTGTTGTTCCGCAGTCTTCAGGGTGCTGACCTCGGGGCGCTCCGGGACGCGTCCGACGCCATGGTCGGGGCGGCTCAGGCCACCACCGACGAGGTTCTGATCGGTCTCGCGCTGTCGGCGAGGGCCCTCTTCCTGATGGACGCACACTCCGACGAACCGGGCGAAGATTCGACCGATCTGCTGGCCCGGGCGGTCGCGATGCTCGACGACGCGTTCTTCTCCGAGGACGGCAGCCTCGGTGTGCGCGCCGTCGACCTGCAGGCGGCCTATGTCGAGTGCGGGCAGGCCTTCCACCGGCTCGACCTGTGGGAGCTGGAGGAGGAGATGTACGCGCGGGCCGCCGCCTCGCTCGACCTTCCGCTCCCGGCCAAGGTCGCCGGGGTCCGCACGATGACCCGCCGGGTGCTCGTCGTCAACCGGCTCGAGGGTGCGGCCGCCCTGGCCTGCGCACTCCTGGAGGTCGGCGACCGTAACCGGGCCCGCGGGGTCGCCGCCGACGCGGCCCGGCCGACGAAGGCCGAGCGGGCCGACCTGCCCGGCATGTGGGCGATCGAGATGCTCGCCCTGGAACGCCTCCTCGACGTGATCGCCGGCGTTCCCGATCTGCCCGGCGGTCCGACCGCGGTCGATCAGGGGCATTTCGCCGGCCTGTCCGAGAGCACCTGGCCCGGCTACCGCGCCTGTCTGCTGCTGGCCGCCGCGGTCGGCCACCACGACCGCGACGATTTCGCCGAGGCGGCGGCGCTGGCCGAGCAGGCGCTGAGCCTGCTCGACGACTACAAGCCGAGCGTCCGCACGCTCGCGATGAGCCTGGCCGCCTCCCACTCGGCGGACGTGGCCGCGCTGCGCTGGGCGCACCACCTCGCCGAGCTGCGCTGGAACACCCGGCTGGCCGTGCTCGGCGCGGTCCGCACCCGCCTCGCGGCGGCCCGCATGCTGCGGCAGGGCGAGCAGCTCAACCGCCAGGCGTACGTCGATGCCCTGACCGGTGTCGCCAACCGGCACGCCGAGACGCGCCATCTGGCCCGGCTGCGGCGCCGGGAGCCCCGTGAGCGGCTGGCGGTGGTGCTGGTCGATGTGGATCATTTCAAGGCGGTCAACGACACTTTCGGCCACGGTGTCGGCGACGACGTGCTCCGGGTGATCGGTGCGATTCTGCAGGGCGCTATCCGCGCCACCGATCTTGCCGTACGCCTCGGCGGGGACGAGTTCATGCTCCTCGTCGACCTTCCACCGGGGCAGGACGCGCCCCCGATCGCCGCCGACGTGATCACCGCGGTCAACCTGCACGCGTGGGAGGAGATCGCGGCCGGGTTGCGGGTCGGGGTGAGCGCGGGGCAGGCGGCCGGCCCGGCGCGCGAGGTCGACAGCCTGATGCGCGCGGCCGACGACAACCTCTACCGCGCCAAGGCGGCCGGCCGTGGCCGCGCCGTCGCCGCGTACAACTTCTAGGCGGTCGCCGCGCACTTGTGGCGGTCGATATCGAAAGATATCGTTCGACATTGTCGGTGTGTGTTCACTCGTGGGTGGGGGCGTCGATGGGTCGTTGGCTCCGGGCGTTGGTCGGTCTCCTTCTGGTTCTTCTCGTCGCGCCGCTTCCCGCCCGGGCGGCCGAGAAGCCGGCGGCGGCGAAGCCGGCGAAAGCCGCACACGCGGTGACCTTCGACGGTTACTCGTTCATGGTCGACGGGAAGCGGACCTACCTGTGGTCAGGGGAGTTCCATTACTTCCGGTTGCCGAGCCCCAGCCTGTGGCTCGACATCTTCCAGAAGATGAAGGCGGCCGGCTTCAACTCCACCTCGCTCTACTTCGACTGGGGCTACCACTCGCCGGCCCCCGGGGTCTACGACTTCAGCGGCGTCCGCGACGTCGACCTGCTGCTCGACATGGCGCAGCAGGCCGGCCTCTACGTCATCGCCCGCCCGGCGCCCTACATCAACGCCGAGGTCGACGGCGGCGGGCTGCCCGGCTGGCTGACCACCAAGGACGAACAGAACCGCACGGATGACCCCAAATTCCTTTCGTACGCCGACGAATGGCTCACCCGGATCGACAGGATCCTCGCGCGCCACCAGCTGACCAACGGCACCGGATCGGTCATCGCCTACCAGGTCGAGAACGAGTACTACAACGGCGACACGGCCGGCCGTCAGTACATGAAGCACCTCGAGGACAAAGCGAAGGCGGACGGCATCACGGTCCCGTTGACCGGCAACAACAACGGGACGTTCAACGACGGGGTCGGAAAGCTCGACATCGACGGCCCCGACTCGTACCCCCAGGGTTTTGATTGTTCGAATCCGACCGTGTGGCGGGGCGTGCCGGACATCAGTTACGACCATCCGGAGGGCCGGCCGCTCTACACGCCGGAATTCCAGGGCGGCGCTTTCGACCCGTGGGGTGGGCCGGGTTACGACAAGTGCGCGCAGCTGATCAACGACCAGTTCGCGAACGTGTTCTACAAGAACAACATCGCGGTGGGGGCGACCGCCCAGAGTTTCTACATGACCTATGGCGGCACCAACTGGGGCTGGCTGGGCGAGCCGCAGAACTACACGTCCTACGACTACGGCGCGGCGATCCGGGAGACGCGGCAGCTGGATCCGAAGTATTACCAGGACAAGCTGATCGGCTATCTGACCCAGTCGATGCCGGATCTGACGAAGACCGACCGCATCTCGGCGACTCCGCCCGACGACGCGGCGATCGTCGACAATGCCCGGCGTAATCCGGACACCGGCGCCCAGTTCCACGTGTTGCGGCACAACGACTCCACGTCGACCGCGGTCGACCGGACGCACATCGCGATCGACTTCAACGCACGGGCGACCACGTCGTACAGCTATGACGACGTGGATCCGGCCCTGCAATACACCGGTGCCTGGTCGCACGTGGCCAACCAGAGCTACACCGGAAGCGATTATCAGAACACGGAGTCGTTCTCGAATGCCGCCGGGGATTCGTTGACCGTCCCGTTCAGCGGCACCGCGATCCGGTGGATCGGGTCGAAGACCAACAATCACGGGTTCGCCGACGTCTATGTCGACGGGGTCAAGCAGGCCACCGTGGACTGTTCCGGCGGGACGGCCCAGGCCGTTCTGTTCCAGGCGAAGGGTCTCGCCGACGGGCCGCACACCCTGAAGATCGTCGTGACCGGCACGCACGCTTCCGGATCGACCGACAACTTCGTCCCGGTCGACGCGATCGACCTGCCTCCGGCAGTGGCCACGGCCGAGCCGGTCTATCCGACCGTTCCGCAGAAGCCGGGAACCGCGATCACCTTGAACGGCCGCGATTCCAAGGTGATCGTCGCCGACGCGAAACTCGGCCAGGCCCAGATGCAGTATTCGACGTCGGAACTGCTCACGCAGGCCACGATCGGGTCGCAGGACGTGGCCGTTCTCTACGGTGACCCGGGCACCGACGGCGAGACCGTGCTGCGCTTCGCGGCGAAGCCGAAGGTCGAGGGCGCGGTCGAGCAGACCTGGGATCCGGCGACCGGCGACCTTCGCCTCAACTACGTCCACAGCGGGCTGGCGAGAATCACGATCACGCCGGCCGGACAGCGGCCGCTGCTCCTCCTGCTGGCCGACAAGCCGACCGCCGAGACGTTCTGGCGCCAGGACACCGCGAACGGGCCGGTGCTCGTACGCGGCACGCACCTGCTGCGAACGGCGACCAGCGCCGCCGGCGGCCGGGTACTCGCATTGACCGGCGACAACGCGACCGACCCGGACATCGAGGTGTTCAGCACGGCGAAAACGGTCCTGTGGAATGGTTCCGTCGTCACGAAGGGCACCATCCCGACCGCCGCGCCCATCTCCCTGCCCGCGCTGACCGATTGGAAGCACCAGGCCGAGTCCCCGGAGGCGCAGCCCGGATTCGACGACTCGACCTGGCCGGTCGCCGACAAGACGTCCACCTTCAGCGTCACCGGTCCCGGCTCGCTGCCGGTCCTCTACGCCGACGACTACGGATTCCACACCGGCAGCACCTGGTATCGCGGCCGGTTCCCGACCTCGGCCGGCGTCACCGGCGTCCATCTCAGCTCCGATTCCGGCGGCGGTGCGCAGGCGTTCTCGGCCTGGCTCAACGGCGTTTTCCTGGGCAGCTCGACCAATGGCAGCGGCAATTTCACCTTCCCGGCCGGCGCGTTGCGGACCAGCGGCGACAACGTCGTCTCAGTGCTGACGGTCAACATGGGCCACGAGGAGGACTACAACTCCAGCAACGGCAACAAAGCGGCCCGCGGCCTCACCGGTGCCTCGCTGATCGGCGCGCCGACCGCGCCGATCACCTGGCGGCTCCAGGGCGTACGCGGCCGCGAGAACCTGATCGACCCGGTGCGCGGACCGCTCGCGACCGGCGGCCTGTTCGGCGAGCGGGCCGGCTGGCAGTTGCCCGGATTCGACGACCGCCGCTGGAATGCCGTGTCGCTGCCGAACCGGGAGACCACGCCGGGCGTTTCCTGGTACCGCACGACCGCCGATCTGCGCCTCCCGAAACGGCAGGACACGTCGCTCGGGCTGACCATCGCCGACGACCCGTCGCATCGCTACCGGGCCGAGCTCTACGTGAACGGCTGGCTGCTCGGCAACTACGTCAACTACCTCGGACCGCAGCACAGCTTCCCGATTCCGAACGGCATTCTGCGCACCGACGGGCGCAACACGATCGCCATCGCGGTCTGGAATCTGGACGGCTCGACCGGCGGCCTCGGACAGGTGTCGCTGACCAGTTACGGCAGCTATGCGTCGTCCCTCAGGGTGGCCGATGTCGCCAGTCCGGGTTATGACGCCCGGAAATACGCGATGCCGACCGCTCCGAGCGTCGTCGTCGACCTGCAGGTGCCGTCGAGTGTCCAGCCCGGCACGCCCTTTACCGCCACGGCGGAGGTGACCGGCTCGCGCGCGGCCTCCAGGATCGCGCCGGCCCTGACCGCGCCGGCCGGATGGACGGTCGGCGCCCCGCAGCCCGTGTCGGCCCGGTCTCTGCCGGCGACCTTCACCTGGCAGGTCACGCCACCGACCGGCGCCCAACCGCCGACCGCCGCGCTGAAGGCGACCGTCTCCTACACGCTGAACGGCCACCGCCGGACGGCCACCGATGAACGGATCGTCGGTGACTATGCGCCACCACCGGGCGGCACGGTAGCGGTCAGTGACCTGCCGTTCCTGAGCGCCACCAACGGCTGGGGCCCGGTCGAGCGCGACACCAGCAACGGCGAGCAGGCGGCGGGCGACGGCAAGCCGATCACCATCGCGGGCCAGACCTACGCCAAGGGCCTCGGCACCAACTCGGTCAGCGACGTCCAGGTCTACCTCGGCGGCAAGTGCACGAGCTTCACGGCGACCGTCGGCGTCGACGACGAGCAGAACGGGGCCGGCACGGTGACGTTCCAGGTGCTCGCCGACGGCAGGTCACTGGTCACGACTCCGGTTCTGCGCTCGGGCCAGACGAGCGCCATCGACCTCGACGTCACCAATGCGCAGGCTCTCGAACTGGTGGTGGGGGACGGCGGCGACGGGAACGGCAACGACCACGGAGACTGGGCGGTGCCTACGCTGACGTGTAGTTGAGCCCACGCCGCCCGATCTCGTTCAACTGCGACGGCTGGAACCGGTCGGGCCAGTCCTTCTCGTAGTGCTCGGCCGGGAAGTCGCTCGGGCTCGCGCCACTCAGGAACGCCTCGCGCACGCTCGCGGCGTACGTCTCGTTGCGGGGGCACCACGGTGCCGCCGGGATGTACATGACGTTGCCCCAGCCCTTCTGGTCCTGCACCGGGGCCACGCTGTGGATCATGTCGCAGTGCCACCAGACCGAGTCGCCGGCCTTGACGTCGGGGATCCCGGTGAGCGCCGCGATCAGGTCGGGGTGCCACTTGTTGCCGGCCGGGAAGACCTGGTTGACCGTGACGCCGCACATGTCGTCGTCGGGCACGTCGTCGAGCAGCGGGCGCAGCATCAGGTAGGCCATCGCCTCGGGGATCGGCACAGTGTGCAGCACGCCCTGGTCGTGGTCCATGTCGGACAGAGCGGTCCAGCCCTGGAACGTGCGGAAGACCGAGCACATGGTCGAACCCGGATATTGCGGGCCGGCGGTGCGGTAGGCGGCGTCCCACGGGTCGTACTGCTCGACCGAGCCGTCGAACAGGTGCCGGAACGCCTTCTGATAGGCCGCGGTCATCCACAGGTCGAGCGTGCCCGGGTCGAGGTGGGTGCCGAGCCCGGCCGAGTCGGCGCCCTCGGGCCGGCGGCGGATGCGGTCGGGGTAGAGCGAGTCGCGGTCCGGGTCGAACCAGGTCCGGCCTTCCGATTGGTGCTTCCACCGGGCGTTCAGAAAGGACTGGACATTAGCCATGCGGACGCTCTGACGGGCTTCCATCTGGGCCGTTGACCAGTAGATCGGGTAGATCTCGGGCTTGGAGCCGACGCTGCCGAAGAAGTCGTCGCCCGGGCCGCGGTAGTTCTCGAAGAAGTGATTGCCCTCGACGTAGTCGACGATCTCCCGGTCCCACCGCAGGGCCTGCTCGCGCTCGAAGTGGCCGCGAACGACCAGGCAGCCGCGGCGCTTCAACAGGTCGAGCTGGGATTGCGGCACGGTTCCGGCGGCGATATCGGCGTACGAGATAACCGGCCAGACCGTCTGACCGTCAGCCTTCGCCGCCGCGATGTCGTCGGCGGCGGCGCGGACGCGCCGCTCGACGACCGCGAAGACCTCGTCGACCGAACGCCCGGAGGCGGCGATGCGCTCGCGCAGCGCCGCCTTGATCTCGCGGATCGCGGCCGGCAGGTCGGCCGGCGTCTCCTCCCAGTGCGGCAACATCGCTGACTCCTTCTAGTAAGGCCCCTTTACTCGGCCATCGTAGGACCCGGCCTTCTTTCTAGGCAACCCCCTTGACTAGAATCGGCGCGTGGAGACCAACCCGGTTCGCTCCCTGACCGACGAGCAGGTGCTGCGCGCCCTCCTGCACCACCGCCGCCTCACCCGCGCCGAGCTGGCCGCCGAGATCGGCGTCTCCAAGCCGACCGCCGGCGAGAGCGTGCGGCGGCTGACCGAACGCGGCCTGCTCGCCGACACCGGCGAACGCACCCCCGGCGGCCGGGGCAAGGGTCGCGTCGGGCAGTACTACGCGCTCGCCGACCCCGGATCCGCCCTGGTCATCGGCATCGCCCCGACCGGCGTCGCCGCCGAGCTCATCGACGCCTACGGCGACACCCTCGCCCGGGCCACCCGGCCCATCGACCGCCCGGCCCACCCGGCCGCCGTGGTCAGGGCGCTGCAATCGGTCACCCTTTCCTTCGGTACGCCACCCGGAGTAACGCCCCAGCAAAAAACAGCCCCGGCCGTGACTACACCCCCGGCCCCGCCGCCGGCCCGCCCGGCACCGCCTTCCGAGGCCCAGTCCCCTGGGAAGCGGTCGCCAACAGGCGCCCCTTCGCCGGACAAGGCCCCGTTCGCCGAGCGTCCGCCGACCGCGGGTGTGTCGGATCCGGCTGTGTCCGGCGGCCGTTCGCCGGGCGCGTCTCCATCGGGTGAGGCTCCGTTCGGTGGCCGTTCGCCGGGCTGGTCTCCGTCGGGTGAGGCTTCGTTCGGTGGCCGTGCGTCGGGCGCGTCTTCGTCGGTTGGGCAAGCGCCTACCGAGTCTTCGTCCGGTGCGCCGTCATCGGGCTCGTTTGCGGCGGCCGCGTTCTTCTCTGCGGTCCGACCGCGGCTCGCTGTGGTGAGCGCCGCCGATCCGGTCGACCGGGCGACGGGTCGTCTCGTGCAGCTGCCGGACGCGCCGTTTCTCGTCGGCTCGCTCGACCCGGTGGCGGTGCTGTCGGACTACGTCGACGGGCCGGTCGTGGTCGACAACGACGTCAACTGGGCGGCCCGCGCCGAGCCTGCCTCGTCCGACTTCGCCTACCTGTTCCTCGGCGAGGGGCTCGGCTGCGCGATCGTGAGCGACGGCTCGGTGCAACGCGGCCGCTCGGGCCTGGCCGGCGAGATCGCCCACATTCTCACCGTGGGCAGAGACGGCCGGGCGACCCCCTTCATCGAGGTCTTCCGTGCTCTCGGCCTGCGCCGGCCCGACTCGAGCGCGATCGACGTCGGCCGGCTGCTCGCCGCTCCCGTCGCCGACCGCAGGGCGATCGGCAAAGCGGTCGCCGGCGTCGTCGCCGCGATCGTGGCCCTGGCCGACCCCGCCGAGATAGTGCTCGGCGGCGCCTGGGGCCCCGCCCTGCTGGTGGAGATCATCGCGGCGGTCGCGGGCACCCCGCGCCCGCTCCCGGTCCGGGCCAGCGCGGTCACCGGCGAGTCGTCCCTGGCCGCCGCCCGTCAGGACGCCCTCGACCGCCTGCGCGCCCAGATCGTCGATTCGCGCTAACGCTCGCCGAGCCGGCAGCTGTCGGTGCACCCGGCCTTCTCGCCGACCTGGTTGCTCGCCACGGCATGGGGGCCGCGTCGATCCGCGTCTTTTGCCGCTGATCCTGCGCGAGGCCCTTCGCCGGGCCGGACGCGGGGTGGGGCGTGGACCCCGCGCGGCGTGACGAGAGCGCGGAGCGTGCGACCTATCGCGCACCTCGCCGACGAGCCGGCCGCCGCGAGCGTCGGGGTTTTAAGGTGCAGCCGTGCCCTCTCATGAGCCGCCCCGTTACGAGTGCCCGTTCTGCTCGATGGCCGCCGGCCGCCCGATCGGCATCGGCCGTGCCACCGACTACGTCGCGCGCACCGAGCTTGCCATGACGCTCGTCGCCCCGCGCTGGTGGCCCAACAATCCCGGCCACGCCCTCGTCGTTCCGCTGGCCCACCACGAGAACCTCTACGACCTGCCCTCGCCGGTCGGCTACGCCGTTCACGACCTGGTTCGGGCCGTCGCCGGCGCGATGCGGGACGCCTACGGGTGTCAGGGCATCACGGTCCGGCAGAACAACGAGCCGGCCGGTAATCAGACCGTCTTGCACTACCACGTGCACGTGTTTCCGCGGCATCCCGGCGACGACCTGCACCGTAACGACCCGCTGCCGGGCCTGGCCGACACGGAGGAACGGCGACGTTACGCCGACCTGTTGCGCTCGCGCCTGAGGTGAGTCAGCGGATGCCGTCGCGGCGCAGGGTGCGGGCCAGGGCCTCGGTGTGCCGGGTGACGGCGGCGACGACCTGGTCGAGGTGGTCCCCGGTGGCCAGGTGGGCCGGCATCGAGCAGGAGATGGCGTCGGTGGCCGGGATGCGGTAGCCGACCGCTACGGCGACGCAGGCGACGCCCTCGGTGTTCTGCTCCCGTTCGAAGGCCCAGCCCCGCTTGCGTACGGCATCGAGCTCGGCGTGCAACGCCGCCCGGTCCGTGATGCTGTTGGGCGTCAGCCCTTCCAATTGGGCCGGGAGCAGGGCGTCGATCTCGGCTTCGGTCAGGTCGGCCATGAGTGCCTGGCCGAGCGCGGTGACGTTGGCCGGCAGCCGGCGGCCGACCCGCTGGACCAGGCGGACCGTGTCGCGGGATTCGCGGCTGGCCAGGTAGAGCACGTGGGCGTCGTCGCGGCGGGCGTAGTGGATCGTGTAGCCGATCTCGGTGCGCAGGTCCTCGAGGGTCTCGTACGCGAAGCGGAGCGCGGGGTCGCGGTCGAGGTAGGCCGTGCCGGAGAGCAGCGCGTGCGGGCCGACGCCGAACGCCGAGCCGGTCTCGTCGGCCTCGACCCATTTGAGCTCGCGCAGCGTGCGGACCAGCGCGTGCAGGCTGGAGCGCGGGTATCCCATGCGTTCCTGCAGCTCGGACAGGGTCAGCCGGGTCGGCGAGGCGGCCAGCGTCTCGAGGATCTTCACGGTGCGCTCGGCCGACTTGACCGGCGAGGCGTCATTGATGGCCGACGATGTGGGCTCGGGCAGGGAGATTCGGGCTCGGGGCATGGATCCCAACCATCGTGATCGATTGTTTCTGCAGTGTTGACGGTCATCATACCGGCGGTTAGCTTGTCCCTACTCACGTTCCACACACGCAAATTGAGTCCACATATGTAGACAGGAGGCAGGCACGTGGCTGGGAGGAGAGCGCTCGCGGTGGCAGTGGCCGCCGTGATCGCGGCCGGCGGCCTGGTGGCCTGCGGCAGCGACAAGCCGAAGGCCGACGCCAAGGCCGAGCTTCAGATCTGGGTCCGCAAGCCGCCCGGTTCCAATACCGAGAAGACCGATATCCAGCTGGCCGCGAAGTTCACCGCCGAAACCGGCATCCCGGCCAAGGTGACCGCGCTCTTCGACGACTTCGAGACCAAGCTTCAGCAGGCGGCGGCGCAGAAACACCTGCCCGACATCGTCATCAACGACACCGACCAGGTCGGCACGCTGGTGAAGCAGGGGATCGTCACGCCGGTCGACAAGAGCACGTTCACCGGCGCGGCCGACCTCACGGCGTCGGCGTGGCAGGCCGCGACCGCCTCGGACGGGAAGATCTACGGCGTGCCGTTCTCGCTGCAGTCGTACGCGCTGCTGATCCGCAAGGACTGGCGCACCAAGGTCGGCCTGCCCGAGCCCAAGAGCTGGGCCGACCTCGACGCGCTGGCCAAGGCCTTCACCACGAAGGACCCCGACGGCGACGGCAAGGCCGACACGTACGGCTACGTCATCCCCGGTTCGACCAAGCGCGGCTACATGTCGTGGTACTTCTCGACCTGGCTGTGGTCGAACGGCGGCGACTTCCTCAGCGGGAAGCCCGGCGCGTACACCCCGGCGATCAACAGCGCGCAGTCGGTGGCCGCCGTCGACGAGCTGAAGAAGCAGTTCTGCACCGACAAGACGGTGGTGCCGGGCTCGATCACCGCGCAGACGACCGACGCCCACCCGCTGTTCGAATCGGGCAAGGGCGGCATCTATCTGACCGGGCCGTACAACATGGCCCGCTTCGACAAGAACCTGGGCAAGGACAAGTACGAGGTCGTCGCCCTTCCAGCCGGTCCCCAGGGCACCGGGCCGGCGACTCTGGGCGAGGGCGAGAACGTCTACCTGATGGCCGGCTCGAAGAACCCGGCCGGGCAGCTCAAGTTCGCCGAGTTCGCCACCTCGGTCGAGGGTCAGACGATCGGCATGGCCGGCAACACCGACGGCAACGTGGTGCGGTCACCGGTCAACAGCAAGGTCAACACCGATTCCGTACGCAACGACCCCCGCTGGACGCTCTACGGCCAGCTCCTGCAGCAGGACGCGCACTACGCACCCGCCGTGCCGGACTGGGCGCCCTTCCGCCAGGACTCGGCCGACACGCTCAACGCGATCGCGTCCAACTGCTCGCTGGACGTGAAGTCCCAGCTCGACAAGCTCGCCGGCACCTTCAACGACGAGCTCAGCAAGCAAGGGGCCAAGGCGTAATGGCTGAGCTGGCTATGCCATGCCGTTCTGGCCCTCGCCGGCAAGGCCGTCCGCAGCTGACGGCGAGTGCCGCTCGGTGCAGGCGGTCATGACGCTCGCGCCGACCGCGCCGACCCCGGAGAAGGTTGCCAAGGC
>NZ_JBFBAD010000170.1:0-19371 GCF_040682075.1 Actinoplanes sp. NPDC051411
GGCGCTCGGCCCGGCCCGGCCGCGCTCGGCCCGGCCGGCCGGGACCGGAGGCCGGGCAGGGCAGCCGCCGGGTCGGGCGGCGGGGTCGGGTCGCCGGGGGAACGCACCAGCACCACGACCAGCAGGGCGGTGCCGGCCAGCGCGGCCAGCACTCCGGTGAGCAGCAGGTAACGGCCGATGCCACGACGGCCGCCGGCCTCTTTGACCTTGGGCGTCGGGGTGGGGCCGGCCTGCAGTGAGGCGAACAACCGCAGCGCCCCGTCGAGGAGCGCCACGCCCAGCGACCGGCGGGGCCGGATCTCGGTCTCGGTCTCGTTCATCGGTTGCCTCCAGGCCTAAGAGCGAGTTTCATCGGTTCCCTCCCGGCCGTCTCGGGGCGAGCTTCGTCGGGTGACTCGGGCCTCAGAGCGACCGCAGTCCACTGAGGAGTCGTTGTAGTACGGCGGGGGACGAATCGCGATTGTCCTCGGCCCGCGAGCGCGTGTGAATCAGGCCCGCCTCGAGAAGGTCGCCGAGCAGCAGGCGGGTCGGCCCGATCGGCAGCCCGAGATGCACGGCGATCTCCGAGAGCGCGGTCGGCCGGCGCGAAAGGCGCAGCGCGGCCTGCTGGTCGGCCGACAGCCCCTCCGGTTCCGGTACGTCGGCGTCGCGCAGGATGATGGCGCTGAGCTCGAGGTCGTCGCGCAGCAGCGGGGTGCGGCTGCCGACCCGGGCGTACAGGCGGACCAGCGGGCCGGCGTCCTCGTCGTACCACGCCTCGTCAGCGATCGTCATGTGTTGATCACCGACTCCAGATCGTCCAACGTCGGATTGTCCAGCGTCGGCTCGTTGTCGGTCGCCAGGGGTGCCGGGCTGATCAGCGCCGCCGGGATCGTCACCTCGGCGACCAGCCCGCCGTCGAGGCTGTTGTGCAGCGCCACCGTGATGCCGCGGCGGGCGGCGAACCGGCCGACCGAGTAGAGCCCCCACCAGGTGCCCCCGGCCGGCGGCGACGGTTCGGCCATGACCTGGGCCGCGGTGGCCAGGTCGTCGTCGGTCATGCCGGGGCCGACGTCGGTGACCGTGATGCGGTAGCCGGTCGCCTGGTGCGAGCCGGTCACCCGCACCCGGGTCTCGGCCGGGGCGAACGTGGTGGCGTTTTCGACCAGTTCGGCCAGCAGGTGCATCAGGTCGGTGACCGCGACCCCGTCCAGCAGGACCGCCTCGACCTGCGAGGTGGAGACCCGGCCGTACTCGGTGATCTCGGAGGCGGCGGCCCGGACGACCTCGGTGAGCGGGACCGGGCGGCGCCAGCGGCGGCCCGGCGTGCCCCCGGCCAGCGTGATCGACTTCTCCAGGTTGCGGCGCATCCGGTTGGCCAGGTGGTCGGCGCGGAACAGGTCGCCGAGCGTCTCGTCGTCGGACTCCCGGCGGGCCAGCGTGTCGAGCAGCCGCAGCTGCCGGTGCAGCAGGCCCTGGTTGCGCCGTTCGAGGTCGCGCAGCAGCGGGTCGAGGCGGGGCTGCGGATCGCCGGCCGCCCGGTCGGCGGCGGGCCGCCGCCTCTTCTCTCCGGCGGTGGTCACCCGGCCGCCGGAACGTCGCGCGATCAGGAGTACGCCGATGACGGCGATCAGCCCGACGCCGCCGACGACCCCGGCGCGCACGACCGTGAGCACGGCATGTGGCGTGGCGGCACTGGCCGCCTGACGCGTGGCCGAGTTTTGCAGCTCCCACTGCGCGGTGTTGAGCTCGTTGTAGGCCGCCGACCAGGCTGCGGTGTCGGGCTCGCCGGTGCTCCGGAGCACGCTGTTTTCGACCGTGGTGAGCCGGGTGTCGCCGGCCAGTTCGCGATAGCGGGCCAGCGAGCCGGCGGGCAGGTCGCTGCCCGCCGAGGCGAGCAGGCTGCGCCGGGCACCGGCCAGAGTGGACAGGCGCACGCGGTCGGCGTCGGTCAGCTTGGCCGCGCCGGCCACCGCGGCCAGCTGGGCGTCCTCCTCGGCCAGCAGTTCGCGGGAGCGGCTGAGCGCGGACAACCCGGCCGCCGAGCCGGCCAGCTGGTCGGGATAGACCGTCGGGGTCTCGACACCGGCCGGGTCGATCAACGCCGTATAGGCGTCGACCGCCCGCTCGTGGCCGAGCTGCTTACTGTCGACCGCCGATCGCACGCCGGCGAGCCCCTCGGTGCGGGCCAGCAGGCCGTCGGCCTGCCGGAGCGAGTCGGAGCCGGCCAGCGATGTGATCCAGGTGTCGCGGGCCGCCCGCAGCGCCTGGCGGGCCTGGTCGGTGTGCCCGCGCTGGGCGGCCAGCTCACTGCCGGCCGGGCGGTCACCGGCCGACAGGCGGCGCTCGGCCTCGAGCGACAGCACCAGCGCGCCGATCGGGCGGCCGAGGTGGTTGGCGGTGACGCGGGCCGACATGACCTGCACGGCCTCGGTCAGCGCCGGGACGGCCGCCGCCGCCCAGAGCGCGACCAGCAGCGCCAGCCCGGCGATCACCTTGGTGCGGGTGTTCATCGATCGTCCCCCGAGCCGATCAGGGCGCGCAGCCGGGTCAGCAACTCCTGCCGGTCGGTGGCGCCGAGGCGCTGCCGGATGCGGGCCATATGGTGCTCCACTGTCTTGGCCGAGAGGTAGAGCCGCTCGGCCACCTGCTTATATGTCAAGCCGTCGAGGACCAGGGCGGCGACCTCCCGCTCCCGCTCGCTGAGCAGTTGCGGGCCGCCGTCGGCGGCCCGGGTGCGGGACCCGGCGGCCGGTGCGGCCTCGCGCGGCCCGGCCGTACGCTCCTGCAGCGCCCGGGCACAGTCGAGCAGCAGGGTCATCGCCTTACGGTCGGACGTGCGGATGGCCGCCTGACCGACCAGTCGGGCACCGTCGCCGACCAGCCCGAGCGCGCTCAGCCCGCGGGCCGCCGCGACCACGGCGTCGGGGTCGGCGCGGTCGGCCAGCACGTCGAGCCACTGCAGCGCGGCGTCGGCGACCGCCTCGACATAGGGACTGAAGCCGCGCATGCCGCTCAGGGACTGCGCGTGCCGCAGCGCCGCTTCCTGGTCGTCGGCCAGGATCGCCGCGTGCAGCCGGCTCCACCGCAGCGGCGCGCTCCACAGCACCGGGTCGCCGAGCCCGGCCAGAAGCATGTCTGCCTCGGCCAGGTGCCCGGCGACCCGGTGCTGCTCGCCGAGCCGGGCCGCCGCCACGGCCAGCTCGCCCAGCGGCAGCAACGTGAACAGATCGACCGGCTGGCCGATCAGCGCGTGACAGGCGTCGGGCCACGCGCTGCGCAGCCCGACCAGGTCGCTGGCCCGGCGCGAGAGCCCGATGCGCAGCGCCGACGCGAGCAGCTGGTCGCGCCCGTGCCGGCCGGCGACGGCCGCGCCCTCCGACTGCTGGGCCTCGCCGACCCGGCCGCGCAGCATCAGCACCCAGGACTGCAGCAGCCGGTGCCGGTCGGCCAGCAGCGCCCCGCCGGTCGAGGCGCGGACGGCCCGGGACAGCAGCGCGTCGGCCGTGTCGAGCTCGGCACTGTGCAGGGCCACGGTCGCCCCGAGGGCGGCCGGGCTGTCGGGCAGGAGCACGGTCGCACCCGACGGTTCGATCATCGTGGTGGCCTGGAAGAGAGCGGAGAGCGCGCCGGTCGGGGTGCCGCTGACCGACTCGCTCATGCCCCGTGCCATCAGAGCGGCGGCCGCGCTGAGCGAGGTGGGCGGCTCGCCGGTGCCGGAGAGGTCGAGTGCCTGGGCCTCGGCGAGCCGGCCCAGGCCGATCAGCCCGACCGCGCCGAAGCCGGCCGCGACCGCCGACGTCGACCACTGGTAGAGAGCGGCCGCCTGTGCGGTCTGGCCGCGCTGGGTGAGCACGGCCGCCGCGACATAGGCCGCCTCGGCCCGCTGCTCGGGAGTGCCCGCGGCGAGCGCCTGGTCGGCCAGCCGGGACGCCTCGTCGAGGTCGCCGGCGAGCGCGGTGGCCAGCGCGCGGCGGGTGCCCGTGACCCGGCCCGCCCCGGCCGCGGCGGCGAAGAGCCGGGCCGCCAGCTCGGGGTCGTCGCCCAGTGCCTCTTCGCCGGCCGCCTCGTAGACGTGGCCCAGGCCGGCGCCGGCCGCTCCCGGCACGAGCCCGGCCCCGTCGGCCGCCCGCAGCAGCGGCCCGACCAGCGGCAGCACCGGGCCGCCGCGGGCCAGTTGGAGGGCTGCCAGGCGCTGCCGCACGTCGATGCGGTGGCCGATCGGGCCGAGTGCGGCGATCGCCAGCCGGGCCAGCGGCACCAGCGTGCCGTCGGCGGCCAGCAGCCCGGTCGCCCGGCCGGCGTCGACCAGCCCGGCGACGGTCTCGGCGTCGCGCTCGAGCAACGCCGCCACCAGGTCGAACGAGAGCCCGGCCCCGGCCTCGACGGCCAGCAGCAGGGTGCGCAGGTCGTGGTCGAGCTCGTCGAGGTCGGCCGCGAACGGCGTCAGCGCGGCCACCGGCACCCGGCGGGCGGCGGCGTCGGCCGGGGTGAGCGCGTCGGCGACCCGGGCCACGTAACGCGGAACGCCGGCGGTCTGCGCGGCCACGAACGCGACCAGCTCGGCCGAGGGCTCGGGGACGGCGCGGGCGAGCCGGTCGCGGATCTGCCCGGCGGTCAGCGCGGGCAGGCTCACCGGGCGGCTGGCCCGGCGCAGCAGATCGATCAGGGTGGACAGGCCCTCGGGGCGCGGCCACGGACGATAGGCCACGACGATGCGGGAGCCGGGGCGCTCGGCGTAGGCCAGGAGGTCGGCCAGGCGCGCCGGGTCGAGCAGGTGCGCGTCGTCGGCCAGCATGACCTGCTCGCCGGTCGCCTCGGCGGGCCGCCACGGGTTGAGCACGGCGACCCCGGCCCGCTCCCAGGCGACGGCGAGGTCGTGCAGCAGGCGGGTCTTGCCGAAGCCGCCGGGCGCTCCGGCCACGGCCTGGCGGGGCGCCATCGGGTCGGCGACGACCTGGCCGAGCAGGCTTGCCGCGTCGGAGATCGGGGTCGATCCGGTCATCGTCGGGGCGCTCATCGTCCGCCCGCCCGCACCGTGGCGACCGCGACCGGCGGGCGCGCCGGCCGGAGAGGTGCCCGGTCACCGGACGCGATCTCGGGCCAGGAGTCGGGCGCCAGTGCCTCCATGCCGGGCGCCTCGAAACCCGGCCCCTCGGGCAGCACCGGGAGGCCGGCCGGGACCGGGCCGCCCGGGCCCGCGCCGGGCGGCGGCGCCGGCCGGCGGACCTGCGGCCGGACCGCGAGCGCGGCCCCCGCTGCCACTGTCACCGCCGGGTCGGGGTCACGAAGGACCGGCACCGGGAAGGCGGCGGACAGCAGATCGGACACATACGGATATACGGCCCCGGAGCCCCCGGCGATCAAGACTGCGGAAAGATCACTTGGCGCGGCGCCGCAGCTGCGCACGGTGTGCAGCGCGAGGTCGACAGTGGACTGGATGACCGCGCGGGCGTCGGCCGGCGCCGCGTCGTCGAGGTCGAAGCCGCTGATCTCGTCGAGCTCGGCGCTGCCCAGCAGCTCGAGCCGGCCCGGGCCGTGCGGCACGGCGAGCGTCACCTCGCAGGTCGAGCCGCCGATGCGGTAGGCCAGGAGCATGCCGCCGGCGGCCGGGACCCGGCCCGCCGCCTGGTGGCTCTCGACGACCGCGCGGGCCCGGGTGACCAGGGCGGTCTGGGCCAGATCGGCCTCACCGAGCGCCGAGTGCAGCAGGTGCAGCCGGCCGTTGCCCCAACCGGACGGGTAGGCCAGGGCGATGCGCTCGGGCGGCTCGTCGAACTGTTGCCAGACCCGGTCGACGACCCAGCGGGTCATCGCGGCGACCAGGCCGTGGGCCGGGAAGTAGTCGCCGCCGAACAGCATCGGCAGGCTGTCGCCGACGCGGTGCAGATAACCACCGACGCCGTCGGCCGGGGGACGCAGGAGATCGGCCGGGACGACGTCGCCCTCGGGGGTCATCGCCAGAGCGGAGCCGACCGTGCGCGAGCGCGCGCCGAGCGTGACCGGCTGCGCCGGGCCCCAGCCCGGGCCGGAACCGTCGGCACGCCGGCTCACGGCGGCCTTGGTGGTGCCGGCGCCGATGTCGATCCCCAGGACGTAGGGCACGTCGTTACTCCTCCACCACCGAGGGTGACCGCGGTGAGTGTTGTTCGGGCAGGTAGGACCCCACGTTCGTACCAGAAAGCGGCGCCGGGATCGTCCCCCAAAAAACGAGGCCCCCGAATCCCCTAACCCCCTAACGAAACCGAACCCGGGACCACCGATCGGCCACCGTACGGCTGGGGGAACCAACCCCGATGCCCGGGGCGGTCCCCGTCCGTACGGTTTGCCGCAGTGCCGGACCCCGGCGCTGCTCACCCGGGCTCCCAGGCTCGGGTTGGAGAATGCCTCGCGAAGGAGCCCCATGGACACGTCCCCCACGTTGCAGGACTTCGTCCTCAACCTGATCTACGACCCCGCCGCCCGTTCGGCCTTCGAGCTCGACCCCGAGTCGGCGCTGCACGCGGCCGGCCTGGGCGACGTCACCGCGGCCGACGTGCAGCAGGTGATCCCGCTCGTGGTCGACTCGGCCCCGGTGGCCGGCCTGCAGGGCCTGGCCGGCGTCGACGACCTGACCACGGGCGTGGCCAACCTCGACGTGGCCGGCGCGGTCTCGCAGCTGCAGTCGATCACCTCGCAGGTGGCGCTCACCCCGGCCGGCGTGGTCGGCGAGGTCAACAACACCCTGGGCAGCGTCAACGCGGCCGTGATCGGCGTCACCGGCGACAACATCCTGTCCGGCTCGGTGCTCTCCGGCAACACGCTGGGCGTGGCCGGCCTGGGCGGTCTCGCCTCCTCGATCCCGGTCGGGCTGGGCGGGGTCTCGGCGGGCAACGACCCGGCGCTGCACCTCGACAACACCGTGGTGCCGACGGCCGAGCACACCGTCACCGACACGGTCGGCAGCGTGGCTCCGGGCGTCGACCACATCGTCCCGGGTGTCGACACGGGTGTGACCGGTCTCCTCGACGGGCCGCTCGACACTGTGACGAATCTGCCCGGTTCGCTCCCGATTGACCACACTCCGAGCCTTGACGTTCCCGGGGTCGGCGCGGCAACCTCTTCGATCGGGTCCATCGTGAAGCCGGACCTGGGCCACGTGCTGTCGCACGACCCGGTCAACGACCTGCACAACACCGTGAGCAGCGTCGCCTCCACCGGGCACGACGTCACCAGTGGCCTGCTGGGCGGCGTGACCCACACGGACACAACCGACTCGGCCACCGGGCAGGACGCCTCGCACGACCTGTTGGGTGGGCTGCACCTGTAAGGTGCCAGCGGCGCTTCCTGGCGTCGGGCGGCACGACGACGAAAGGCTGGGCAGGCGCGAATGACGAGCTGGGAGGCCGGACCCACGGCGTATGCGGGTCCGACCTCCCTCGTCCCGCCGACTCCGGTTCCGCCGAGCAGGGCGGAACCGGACCCGTTGCGGGCCGCCGGTGCCCTCCTGTGGATCGACGTGCTCGACTCCACGATCCGCACCAGCACGCAGCACGGCCGTTCCGAGCTCGCCGAATGGCTGTCGCGGCGCCGCGCCCAACTGCTGCGTCCCGAGTTGCGGGTGCTGGTCGTCGGTGCCGCCCACCAGGGCAAGAGCCAGCTTATCAATGCCCTGATCAACGCCGGTGTCTGTGCCGTCCACGCGGACGGCGGCACCGGCGTGCCGACCGTGGTCCGGCACGCCGAGTCGCCGGGCGCCCAGCTGATCCGGCGCGGTTCCGCGAGCGCCGACTGGACGGCCGAGGTCGGCATGCAGGACCGCCTGCCGCTCGACCTCGACCGACTCGAGCCGGCGATCGCCGAGGCGGCGGCCCGGTTCCCGGCCGGCACGCCGGTGCACGCCGAGGTCACGGTGCCGCGCTCTCTGCTGGCGAGCGGTCTCGTGCTGATCGACACGCCGGCCCTGCCCGGCCTGCCCGGTTCGGCCGTCCGCGCGGTCCGGGTCGCCACCGACCTCGCCACCTGCGCCGGTGCCGACCTTGTTCTCTACACCTGCGAGGCCGGCCGCGAGATCACCGACGCCGAGCTCGAGGTGCTCAGAGACCTGGCCCGCTTCTTCCCGGGGCTGCTGGTCGTCTTCACCAAGACCGACTACGCGATCGACTGGCGGCGCAACCTGGCCGACAGCCGAACCCGGTTGGCCCGCGCCGGAGTCCCGACCGCGACCACCGCGGTTTCCTCGGCCCTGCGCCTGCACGCGTTGCAGGCGGGCGACACCGGGCTCAACAACGAGTCCGGCTTCGCCGACCTGATCGTCCACCTGCAGCGGATGGGCGCCGCCAAACACGACAAGCTGGCGCGCGACACGGTCAGCCGGCTCGGCCGCATCGCGATCGAGGAGCTGGCGGTCCCGTTGCGCGACGAGCTGGCGGCCCAGCAGAACGCGGGCATGCCCGACGCGGTCGCCCGCCTCCACACCACCCAGCGACGCCTCGACGACCTGCGCAAATGCGCCGTCCGCTGGCAGAACACGCTGTCCGACGAGGTCGGCGACCTGATGTCGGACATCGAGCACGACCTGCGCGAACGCACCCGCGCGGTGATGTCGGAGACCGAGGAGTTCTTCGCCACCAACGATCCGGCCAAGTCGTGGGAGGAGTTCGAGCCCTGGCTGCGCCAGGCCCTCCAGGAGCTGGCCGAGACCAGCATGACCTGGCTGGCCGAGCGCACCGAATGGATGGCCCGCAAGGTCGCCGAGCAATTCCCGCCCGAGGCGGGAGAGGTGCTTCCGCCGCCGGCGCTGGTCGCGGCCGAGGAGCGTACGGACGGGGTGCCCGGCCTCGACGCGCCGCCGGTCGCCCGATTCAGCCCCGGCCAGAAGCTCTTCATCGGACTCCGCGGATCGTACGGCGGTGTGGTCATGTTCGGCCTGGTCACCAGCCTGGCCGGGATGTCGCTGATCAACCCGATCTCGATCGGTGGCGGCGCGCTGTTCGGCGGCAAGACGATCCGCGACGAGAGCAAGTCGCTGCTCAAGAAGCGCCAGGCCGAGGCGAAGACCGCGGTGGCCCGGCACATCGACGACGTCTTCGTGCGGCTCAACAAGGAAGCACGCGACACCGTGCGCCGGGTGCAGCGCGCCCTGCGGGACCACTTCACCGCGGTCACCGAGGACCTGCAGGAGATCGTCATGGAGTCGCTGCGCAACGCCAAGGCGGCCGCCGACCAGGACGTCGCCGCGCGTGAGCAGCACGCCCGCCGGGTCCAGCAGGAGCTCCAGTCGCTGGTCCACCTCTACGAACAGGCCCAGGCGCTCGCCGGCCGGGCGGCCGGATGATCGACGACGAGGAGCTCGAGCAGCGCACCTACCGCCTGCTCAACGAGGCCGCGCACGTCTATCGCGGCCTCCCGCCGGCGTCGGCGTTGCTGCGCCGCACCATCGACCGGCTGGCCGATCCGCTGCGGCTGGCCGTCGCCGGCCCGGCCCGCGGCGGCAAGTCCACCCTGGTCAACGCGCTGATCGGCGAGGACCTGGCGCCCGTCGAGCCGCCCCTGGTGTCGGTCGCCTACCGGGACGGCACACAACCTCGCGCATGGGGTGAGGACGGGAGAGGTACGCCGTACGAAATCCCGATGGTGCGCGGAGCGCAAGGGTTGCGTCTGAGCCCGGACACCCGCCATGCCGGTCTTCCCGACGGCGCCCGCCGGGCGGTCGTCGAATGGCCGAGCCGCGTCCTGCGGCGCACCGAGCTGATCGACACCCACCTGCCGTTGCCCCGGGTATTGGAGGAGGCCGATGCCGTCCTCTATGTAACCCCGCAGTTGGCCGAGGCCGACCTGCAGTTCCTGCAGGCGGCGAGGGGGGTACGCGGTCCGTCGGTGTTCCCGGTGCAGACGATGGTCGTGCTGTCGTACGCGGACGCGACCGGCGGCGGCCGTCCCGACGCCCTGCTGACCGCCAAGCAGGCGGCCCGCCGCCGTCGCCGCGAGCCGCGGGTCGGTGCGCTGTGTCAGGACGTGCTGGCCCTGTCGCCGCTGATCGCCCAGGCCGCCCGTACGCTGCGCGACGACGAGTTCCGGGCGTTCACGCTGCTGGCCTCGCTGCCCCGGCCTTCCGCCGACCCTTTTCTGCTGTCGACCGACCGTTTCACCGCGGCCGACGCGTTGCGGCCGGTCGGCGCCCAGCAACGGGTGCAGCTGCTGCAACGTTTCGGGCTCGGCGGCATCCGGCTCGCCATCACGCTGACCCGCACCGGCTGCAACACCCCGGCGGCGCTGGGGGAGCGACTGCAGGAACACAGCGGACTCAAGGACCTCCAGCAGTCGATCGCCGAGCTGTTCACCGCGCGGCGGGCGGCATTGCGGGCCCGGTCCGCGCTGACCGCTTTGGATCACCTGCTGCGCACCCAGCAGGTGCCACCGGCGGGCAAGCTGCTGGCCGACCTCGAGCTGCTGGTGGCCGACGCGCACGAGTTCCGCGAGCTCCGGCTGCTGTCCGCGCTGCGGTCGGGCCGGGTCAACCTGCCGCGGGAGCACGCGATCGACGCGAAGCAGCTGCTCGGCGGCTCGGGCACGAGCGTGGGCGAGCGGCTCGGCATGTCACCCGACGCATCGGCCTCGGACACCTGGGGCGCGGCGCACGCGGCGGCCGAACGCTGGCGTGCCCAGGCGCAGGGCCGCGTGCTCCTGCCGGCCCAGCGCCGGGCGGCCGAGGTCGTGCTCCGCAGCTGCGACATGATCCTGGCGCGCCTCGACCGCATGTCCACCCCGGCGGCGGCCCCGGCCCGCTTCGCCGACCCGGCCGGTCCATACGGTTAAGGCCGGGTGGCCTTGACGACGTAGTACGCGGGGAGGGCGCTCGCGGCCCGGCCGAGTCCCTGATAGATCGCGGGCTCGGGCGCCTCGAAGAACGTGTCCAGGCGGAAACCGGCGCTGATCAGGGCCATGACCACGTCGCTGATCGGCCAGACGTACGGCCGGAACACTTCCCGGTCCGTGCCCGTCGGGCGCTTCGCGGCGTCCTGCTCGGTGTTCGGGTGCTCGCGGCCGAAGTAGTCGCCGGCGACCGTCAGGGTGTTCTCGGCGCTGACCGCCAGGACCTCCCAGGCCGGGTGGTGGTCGCAGAGCAGGACCCCGCCGCCCGGCTTGGTGCGGGCGGCCAGGAGGGTCGCCCAGGCGGTGAGATCGGGGACCCAGCAGATCGCGCCCCAGCTCAGGTAGAACAGATCGATTCCGGTCAGGTCGGCCGGAAGGTCGAGCATGTCGGCGCACCGGAAGTCGGCGGTGATGCCCGTCCGGGCGGCTCGCTCGGCGGCCGCCTCGATCGCGACGTCGGAGATGTCGACGCCGGTCGCCCGCGCGCCCAGGTTGGCCCAGGAGAGCACCTCGTCGCCGAACGAGCAGGCGAGGTGGACGACGTGGCGCCCCTCGACGTCGCCGGCCAGGTCGCGCTCGAACTCCTCCAAGCTCGTCCCGCCTGTCCGGAAGTGATCGAGCGGCAGGCCCTCGCGCCGGCCGACGATCAGGTTCCAGCTCCGGCGGTTGGCTTCGGTGAGCTCTCGGTCCATGGGGCCGACGGTAGGGGTAGCCGCACCCGAAGAGTAGAGCTAGCGCCAATGCGCTCCAGTAGCCCGAACCGAAAGGATGTTCCGCAATGGACAGCCTTTCAACGGGGGAGCATCAATGAAAGATCGTTCGGTAAGTCGGCGGGCCGTGCTCGGTGGTGCGGCGGCAGGACTGGCCGGGGCCTGGCTGGCGCCGACCGCCGGTTCCGCGTCGACCGGCGGCGGATCGATCGAGAGGGCGGCCTCCCGCTTCGACCGCGCGCTGGTCGGTCTGCGCCGAGACATCCACCGCCATCCGGAGGTCGCGGGGGAGGAGGTGCGCACCTCCGCGGTCGTGGCGCGGTGGCTTCGCGAGGCCGGGCTGAGCGTGACCACGGGCATCGGCGGCCACGGCGTGGTGGGTGTCCTGTCCGGCGCCGGGCCGGGCCCGACGGTGGCCTACCGCGCCGACATGGACGCGGTTCCGCCCGACGAGCAGATCGGCGGCGGCACCACTCTGGCCCACGTGTGCGGGCACGACATCCACACCACGGTCGGGGTCGGCATCGCGCAGGTGCTGTCGAGCCTGCGACACCGGCTCTCGGGGCGGATCGTGTTCGTCTTCCAGCCGGGCGAGGAGTCGCTGACCGGCGCGGCCGCGATGCTGTCCGATCACGTGCTCGACCGGTTCCGCCCCCGCGAGATCCACGCCCTGCACTGCGGGCCGTTCCCGGTCGGCGAGTTCATCGTGACGCCGGGCACCGGCCTCCCGGGCCAGGACCGCGGGACGATCAGCCTCACCGGCCCCGACGCGGCGGCGCGCGCCGACCAGCTGGCCGCCGCGATCAACGCCCTCGCCACGGTGCCCCGGCCGAGCGGCCCCGCCGACCTCGAACGCCTGGTCGACGAGGTCCAGATGCCGCACGGGCCGTTGGAGCGGTTCGTCTTCATGCAGGCCCAGCCGGTGCCGACCGCCGCCGGCGTCGACGTGCGATTCTCCTACCGCTGCTGGCCCGAGAACCGCTATGTCGAGGTGCGTCAGGCCATCGGCCGCCTCGGCCCGGCGGTCTTCCCCAACGACCCGTTCCCCGCGCTGGTGACCCCCGAGCGGGACGGGCACGCCCTCGAGCGATATCTGCACCGGACCGTGGGCCCCGACCGGACCGGTGTCATGCATGCCGCGATCCCCTACAGCGGCGAGGACTTCTCGCTGTTCCTCAAACGGATCCCCGGCACCTACAGCTTCCTCGGCGTCCGCCGGCCCGGCTCCGGCATCGAGACCAGCTATCCGCACTACATCACGTTCGACCCCGACGAGAGGGCGATCGGCTACGGCGTACGCGCGATGGCCGGCTGGCTGGCGACCCGGGCCGGAGCGAGCTGACGATGGCGGTCAGCCCAGCCGTCCGACCGCCTCGGCGTAGTAGAGCGATTCCTGCAGATGGAAGGCGATCTGGCGGACCGACCAGGCGTCGCCCTCTCTCCGATCGAGGTCGGCCGGGGAAAGGCGCCGGAGCCGAACCTCGAATATCTGACTCAACCTTGTCAGCCGGCTGCGCGCCTCGTCCAGATCCTCGGGGGTGAAGAGGGCCAGATCGGCGGGTGTGGTGATCGCGGAGGCGTGCCAGTGGTCCGGAATCGTCGGCACCCCGGCGAGCCGGGCCTCGATCTCCGCCAGGTGGTCGACGAGATGGTCGGCGACGCGCCGGATCGCCTTGTGCGGACTGTAGATCCGGTCGTCAGCCGGTAGCGGTTTCCCATCCCAGACGGTCCAGGTCTCGGCCAGCTCGAGGACTTGGGAGATTGTGCCGGCTACCACGTCGGCGGGGTCGCGGTCATCGGTCGAAGGCGAGTCGGACATGGTTCCTCCAGCGTGGTCGACGGGCGTCGGGATCGTACTGGCGCCCACCGACACGTTTCGGCTGCGAACCGGCCGGCCGGGACGTCGCCGGCCAGTTCGCAGCTTGGTTGGCGCGGCCGGGCCACGGTCCGGCCCCCGCTGTCGAGGCGAACAGGAGGCGGTGAGCGGCCCGCGCGGGGTTTAGCGCGGTTGCCGCCTCCCGGTGGCTGCGCCGGCGGTGGCGGTGCTCGTCGGCCCCGGTTTGCGGTGGCCGGGCGGCGACGGGCGCGGCGGGGGCCGTCCGGGCCCGGCTCGGCGACCAGGGTGCGGGTGGCGGGGTTGGGCGTGGCGGGGGTGCGGGTTGGGCGTGGCGGGGGTGCGGGTGGCCGGGTTGGGCGTGGCGGGGGTGCGGGTGGCCGGGTTGGGCGTGGCGGGGGTGCGGGTGGCCGGGTTAGGCGTGGCGGGTCCGGATGGCCGGCGTGGCGTGGTGGGGTGCGGGTGGCCTGGTCGGCGCGGCGAGGTGCGAGCGGCTGGGGATGGACGCCGCCGGCGTGCAAGCGGCTGCCGGTGCATGCGATGGGGGTTCAGGCGATTGGGCGCACGTGATGGGGGTGCAGGCGATCGGGGTGCACGCGATCGGCGGGTCGCCGCCGTCTCGGCGCTGAGCTCGGCACGGTCCGTGGTGAGTGGGTGATGTGCGGCGGCATGCCGTCGGCGGGAGGCGTTTCCGGGCGGGCGCCCGCGATCCGTGCGGGCCTTGGTCGTGGGGGTTGGACGGAGTCGAGGCCTGGTGCTGGGCGTTGGGCGGCGACGGGTTTGTGGCTGGTCCTCGGACGGGCGTCCGGGCCTGGTCCGGGACCACGGCTGTCGCCTGGCCTGGGCCCGGGACCAGGGCTGCCGTCTGGGCCTGGGCCACCAACTGCGGCAGCTCGACTACCGGGGTTGTCCTCTGCGCCCGCTAGGCTGCACGGGTAGCCGCAACCCACCCCTCGGGAGTCGCTATGGCCAAGGAGCGGAGCGCCCTCAGCGCGAGACAACGTCGGATCCTCATTGTGGCGGCCGCTGCTGAGACCGCGCTCAAGGCGGCGATGCTGTTCGACCTCCGGCGCCGGCCGGCCAGTCAGGTGCGCGGGCCGAAATGGTTGTGGGCGTCGACGGCGCTGGTCAACACGGCTGGGATCGCGCCGCTGTCGTACTTTTTCGTCGGCCGCACCCGCCGGTAGCCGTTGCCCGGCAACTGCCTTGGTTTCGCCGGCCCGGTTTGCCGGCGCTGCCGGTGACTCATTTGAGCAGGTGGCCACGGCCTGCCTGGGTCGGGCGGGTCGCGAGGGCCGTCCGCTGATCGTCGGTGACAGCGCGGCCAGGGCCACTACCGGGTGCCGGCATCGTGCAGATAGGCGACCTGGCCATAGGAACCCTCCATCGGGCCGGCCACCACCGACATCACGC
This sequence comes from Actinoplanes sp. NPDC051411, assembly GCF_040682075.1. Lineage (NCBI taxonomy): Bacteria > Bacillati > Actinomycetota > Actinomycetes > Micromonosporales > Micromonosporaceae > Actinoplanes > Actinoplanes sp. NPDC051411. The sequence continues at coordinate 14,791 of NZ_JBFBAD010000170.1, forward strand.
GAGCGGTGGCTGACACGACGGCGGCCGAGTGGGTCCCGGCGTCGTGTGCCGCCTTGTCCGTCCAGATCTGGGTCACCCAGATCGTGTCCGGGTCGTCGGGGACCGTGTTGATGCTGCACCACTCGAGGCCGGGAATGCCGATGCGAAACACGTCCCGGAAACGCTCGACGAGCACCTCACGTTGCCCCGGTTGCGCTTTCATGCGCCCGTAGACACTGAACCTGGCTTCAGCCGACATAGTTGCTCTCCTCGCTCATGGCATCACGGTGTCTCGTTGTGAGACACCGGTGTCTTATCATGACACCATGGGTAAAGGTGAGGCGATGCGCGACCGCACGGCCGCCGCGATCGTCGACAGTGCGGCCGCGATCATGGCTGAGCAGGGCGACGCCGCCAGCATGAACAGGATCGCGGGCGCGGCCGGGGTCAGCCGGGCGACGCTCTACCGCTACTTCCCCAGTCGCGAGGCGTTGCTGCACGCCATGGCCACCACCAGCGTCGAGGAACTCGCGGCGCGCATCGCCGACGCGAACCTCGAGGGCATCCCGGTCGATCAGGCCGTCGCACGCCTGGCCCGCGGGTTCATCGCCGTCGGCAACCGGTATGCCGCACTGACGAGAGGCGGCTACGAGCGGACCGGCGACCATCCCGACGCGGACGCCCTCCTGACCGAACCGGTGCGGGCCCTGTTCCGCCGGGGCATCGCCGACGGCACACTCCGGGCCGGCCTCGCCCCCGAGGTGTTGACCAGCCTGTTCAGCGGCCTCATCAGGGCGGCGCTCGACATGACCGCCGGCGGGCGGGTGGGCGTCGAGGAGGCCTCCGCCGCCGTCGTCACGGTCTTCCTGGACGGGACGCGCGCCTAGCGGCGAACCCGCGTACGGAAACGGGCCGGGAGAAAATCTCCCGGCCCGCGCCCCGTGCCGGTTGGTTGGTTGGTCAGCTGACCGTCCAGACGAAGGCCATCGTGTCCGACGTGCCGTCGGAGGCCTTCGCGGTGACCTGGACCGTGCTCGTGCCGCGGGTGGCCGCCGTGCCGGTGACCGTGCCCGACGGCGAGATCGTCAGGCCCGCGGGCAGGCCGGAAGCGGACCACGTGCGGCCGGCGACGCCGCCGGTGACCGACCAGTTCACCGCCTGGCCGGCCGGCGAGCTCATCCCGTGCGGGTTGACCAGAGCGGACGGCGTGGCCGTGGTCGCCGTCAGGGCGGAGACCGAAGCCGGCGCCGACAGGGTTCCGGTGAGCGGAAGGTTGCGGGACGAGTCGCCGACCAGGATCTGGTACGAGCCGGCGGTCGTCTTCCACGAGTGGGAGCCGGTGTCCCAGTGGGCGAGATCGCGGGCCCGCACCTGGAACGTCGCGGTGCCCGACGCCCCGGCGGCCAGCGTGATGCGCTGGAAGCCCTTGAGCTGGTGGGGCGGCTCGCCGTCGGAGGCCGGGTTGCCCACGTAGAGCTGGGCGACCTCGGTTCCGGCGCGCGAACCCGTGTTGTGGACGGTCGCGGTCACCGTGGCGAGCCCGTTGCTCAGCGCTCCGACGTGCAGGTCGCTGAACGTGAAGTTCGTGTAGGACAGGCCGAAGCCGAACGGGAACATCGGGGTCACGTTGCGGGAGTCGTACCAGCGGTAGCCGACGTTGAGGCCCTCGCTGTACTGCACCGAGCCGTTGACGCCGGGCCACTGCGCGGCGGTCGAGGCCGGCACCGCCGACAGCGACGTCGCGAAGGTCATCGGCAGTTTGCCGGACGGGTTCACGTCGCCGAACAGCAGCCCGGCGATCGCGGCGCCCCACTGCTGGCCGTCGTAGAAGCCCTCGAACACGGCCGGGACCTGGGGCAACCACGGCATCGCGATGCCCGCGTTGTTGTTGAGCACCACGACCGTACGCGGGTTGGCCGCGGCGACCGCCGCGATGAGGGCGTCCTGGTTGTTGGGCAGGTTGATGGTGTCGCTGTCGTGTTCCTCGTTGCCGTAGTTGTCGCTGGCGAAGACGATCGCGACGCTGCTCTTCTGGGCCAGCGCGACCGCCGACGACTGGTTGGTGCCCTCGTCGTAGGCGACCGTGACGCCGGTGCCGGCCACCCGGTTCTGGATGCCGGTCAGCGGCCACACCGTCGCCGAACTGCGGACCGTCGCCGAGCCGCCGCCGATGGTCTGCGTGCCCGCCCCGCCGTCGATCCCGATCACCGCGATCGACGACAGCCCGCTGGTCGACAGCGGCAGGATGCCGGTGTTCTTCAGCAGGACCGTGCCCTCCTGGGCGCCGCGCAGCGCGACCTGCACGTGCGCCGGGGTGGTCACGTTCGCCCCGAGGCTGCCGCTCGGTGCCTTGTCGAACAGGCCGAACGCGAACATCTGGGTCAGCACGCGGCTCACCATCGTGTCCAGGGTCTGGCTGGTGACCGTGCCCGCCTGCACGGCCTGCTTGAGGAAGTCGGCGAAGAAGTAGCCGTTCGGCATCTCCATGGTCAGGCCCGCGTTGGCCGACTCGACCGTGGAGTGGGTGCCGCCCCAGTCCGACTCGACGAACCCGCCGAAACCGGCCTGCTGATAGAGGCCGACGTTGAGCAGAGCCGGGTTCTGGCAGGCCGGCACGGTGTTGACCACGCTGTAGGCACACATGACCGAAGCCGGCGCCGAATTCGCGATCGCGGTCTGGAACGCCGGCAGATAGATCTCCTGCAGCGTCCGCTCGTCGACCGTGACCGACCCGGCCGGGTGCTCGATGTTGTAGACCGCCGCGTGCTTGACCGAGGCCATCACGCCCTGGCTCTGGATGCCCTTCACGTCGGCCGCGGCCATCAGCCCGGACAGGTACGGGTCCTCGCCGTACGTCTCGAACGCCCGGCCCCAGCGCGGGTCGCGGATGATGTTGACGGTCGGGCCGAGGGCCACGTTGGCGCCCTTGCCGGCGAATTCGGCGCCGATCGCCGAGCCGTACTGCTGGGCGTAGTCGGGGTCGAAGGTGGCCGCGGTCGCGGTGCCGGACGGCATCTGGGTGACCCCGTCGAGCCCGTCGCCGACGCCGGCCGGGCCGTCCTGCAGGCCGAGGTTGGGGATGCACAACGCCGGGATGCCGGTCACGTTCCCGATGTACGGCGAGGCGTTGTTGTTGCCGTGCAGGATCTGCACCTTCTGGTCGATCGTCATGTGGCTCAGCACCTGGCCGACCCGGGTCGCGACCGGCGCGGTCGAGCCCACCCACGGGCAGTTGCCGTTGCCGCCGTCACCACCGGTAGGCGGCGTGGTCGGGCCGCCGACCGTGTGCACGATGAACTCCCACAGGGAGTAGCCCCACTGGCTGCTCCGGGTCAGGCCGTCCATCCGCACGTAGCGGCCGGTCCCGCCGACCGTGACCGACTGGTTGCCGTCGACGCCGTTGGTGACCGGCGAGGCATCGGTCCACGCGGTGCCGTCGTTGGAGACTTGGATCTTGAAAGTCGCCGCCCGCGCGGTCTCCCAGTGGAGGTCGACGCCGCAGACCTGCTGCGACGAGCCGAGATCGACCTGCAGCCACTGCGGATCGGAGGCGGTCGAACTCCAGCGCGTGCCGTCGTTGCCGTCGGTCGCCGACGAGGCCGGGGTGCCCGCGTTCTCGGTCGACGAGGCGGTGGTGGGCCGGCCCTGCGCGCTGTTGCCGCTCGAACAGGAGGTCGGGGCGGAACCGCCGAAGACCTGGAACTCCCACACCGAGTAGCCGAACTGCGTGTTCCGGGTCAGGCCGTCCATCCGTACGTAGCGGCCGGTCGCGCTCAGCGTGACCGTCTGCGTGCCGTCGGCGCCGTTGGTGACCGCCGACGCGTCGGTCCAGGCGGTGCCGTCGTTCGACACCTGAATCTTGAAGGTGGCCGCCCGCGCGGTCTCCCAGTGCAGGCTGACCTGGGTGATCTGCTGCGCCGACCCGAGGTCGACCTGCAGCCATTGCGGATCGCCGAACGCCGACGACCAGCGGGTGCCGTCGTTGCCGTCGGTCGCCGCGGAGGCCGGGGTGCCGGCGTTCTCGCTCGACGAGGCGGTGGTGGGTTTGCCCTGCGAGAGCAGGGAGAGCGCGGCGTGCGCGCTGGGTGTGACCAGCGCGAGGTAGCCGAGCAGCAGGACGGCGACGCCGATGGCGAGTCGCCGCCAGGATCGGGACAGGGGAATTCTGGCGGTGGACATGAATGCTCCTTGGCCGGGTTTCGGGGATTGCGGCCTGGTTGCGGTCAGCGCTGGGGGAGCGCTTTCTCGAAACATTCGTGTCATCTTCGAGCTTTGTCAATAGGTTCTAGCGCGGCCTGGCTCGACTGGTGGTCCGAAGTGGGGAAGCGCTTCCTCAGTGAGCCGACGACTCGGACGCCCGCAGTATCTGGTCGCTTTGCGGTGCGGGAGTCATTTGCGGTGCCGGGGAGCCCGGCCCTCGCCGCGCCGTTCGAACCTCTTCGTTACCGCGTCGTCCGGGGCCCGCCTTTTCCGTAGCAAACTCGATGCTGGTCGCCGCCCATCGGGGCCTTTGGGTCGCGCAGCGTCGCCGGCCCAGCGGTCACCCCGGGGACCTCGGGAGACACGTCTCCCGACGGGGTGCCGGGACGGCCGGCGACGCCG
>NZ_JBFBAD010000171.1:0-18862 GCF_040682075.1 Actinoplanes sp. NPDC051411
ATCCGCGGGTTGGGCGCCGGGGGCTGGTTGTCGCCGCTCCGCGCCTCCCCCCCAATTTCGGCCCCCCCCCCCCCCCCCCCGGGCCGGCCGCCCGCGGCCGGAACGCCCGCGCCCCGCCTGTTAGAGCCCGTCCTCAGACGCGCGGCTTCTCGCGCATCTCGAAGGTCTCGATGACGTCGCCGACCTGCGGGGTGCCGAAGCCGCTCATGGTCAGACCACACTCGAAGCCCTCGCGGACCTCGGTGGCGTCGTCCTTGAACCGCCGCAGCGAGCTGATCGTGACGTTCTCCGCCACCACGGTGCCGTCCCGCAGGATGCGGGCCTTGGCGTTGCGGCGGATGAGACCGGTGCGGACCATACAGCCGGCGATAAGACCGATCTTGGACGAGCGGAAGACCTCGCGGATCTCCGCCGTGCCCAGCTCGACCTCTTCGTATTCCGGCTTGAGCAGGCCCTTGAGCGCGGCCTCGATCTCCTCGATGGCCTGGTAGATCACGCTGTAGTAGCGGATCTCCACGTTCGCCCGGTCGGCCAGCTCCTTGACCTTGTTCGAGGCCCGGACGTTGAAGCCGATGATCGTGGCCGTGGCGTCCGAGGAAGCCGAGGCCAGGTTCACGTCGCTCTCGGTGATCGCACCGACACCGCGGTGGATGACCTTGAGCTGGATCTCGTCCGGAATCTCGATCTTGAACAGCGCGTCTTCCAGGGCCTCGACCGAACCGGACGAGTCGCCCTTGATGACCAACGTGAGCGAGGTCTTCTCGCCCTCCTTGAGCTGCTCCATGAGCGTCTCGAGAGTCGCCTTGGTGCGGGAGTTGGCGAAGCTCGCCGCGCGACGGCGGGCCTGCCGCTGCTCGGCGATCTGCCGGACCGTGCGGTCGTCCTCGCCGGCCAGGAAGGTGTCACCCGCGCCGGGCACCGAGGTGAGACCGAGAAGCAGCACCGGACGAGCCGGCAGTGCCTCGGCGACCTGGTTGCCGTTCTCGTCGAGCATGGCGCGGACGCGTCCGTGCGCGCCGCCCGCCACGATCGAGTCGCCGGCCCGCAGCGTGCCCTTCTGAACCAGGACGGTCGCGACCGCACCACGACCCTTGTCGAGGTGCGACTCGACGACCGCGCCCTGAGCCGCCCCGTCGATCGGAGCGGTCAGCTCCAGCGACGCGTCGGCGGTCAGCAGAACGGCCTCGAGCAGCTCGTCGATGCCGATGCCGGGCTTGGCCGCGACGTTGACGAACATCGTGTCGCCGCCGTACTCCTCGGCGAGGAGCCCGTAGTCGGTCAGCTGCTGGCGGACCTTGTCCGGGTTGGCGTCCGGCTTGTCGACCTTGTTGACCGCGACCACGATCGGCACCTCGGCCGCCTTGGCGTGGTTCAACGCCTCGACCGTCTGCGGCATGACGCCGTCGTCGGCCGCGACCACCAGGATGACGATGTCGGTCACCTGGGCACCACGGGCACGCATGGCGGTGAACGCCTCGTGGCCCGGGGTGTCGAGGAAGGTGATCGCGCGCTCTTCGCCCTGGTGCGGGACGACGACCTGGTAGGCGCCGATGTGCTGGGTGATGCCACCCGCCTCGCCGGCGACCACGTTGGTCTTGCGGATCGCGTCGAGCAGCTTCGTCTTGCCGTGGTCGACGTGACCCATGACGGTCACCACCGGCGGCCGGGTGACCAGCCGGTCCTCGGCCACCGCGGCGTCGAGGTCGATGTTGAACTGCGCGAGCAGCTCACGGTCCTCGTCCTCGGGGCTGACGATCTGCACGTCGAAGCCCAGGTGCTCACCCAGCAGCAGCAGGGTGTCATCGGAGCACGACTGCGTCGCGGTCACCATCTCGCCCAGGTTGAACATCTCCTGGACCAGCGAACCGGGGTTCGCGTTGATCTTGTCGGCGAAGTCGGACAGTGACGCACCACGCGACAGCCGGATCTCCTGACCCTGGCCGCGCGGAGCGCCCGAACTCATCTGCGGGGCAGACAGGTTGTCGAACTCTTGACGCCGCTGCTTCTTCGACTTGCGGCCACGGGTCGGCCGGCCACCCGGACGCCCGAAAGCACCCGCGGCACCGCCGCCACGGCCACGACCGCCGCCACCGGGACGACCCGGAGCACCGGCACCGACCGGACCGCCGCCGCCACCGGGACCGCCACGGTAACCGCCACCGCCGGCGCCCCCACCGGGACCACCGCGGAAGCCACCGCCACCGCCGGCGCCCCCACCGGGACCGCCACGGTAACCGCCACCGCCGGCACCCCCACCAGGACCGCCACGGAAGCCACCGCCACCGCCGCCACCGGGACCGCCACGACCGCCGCCGGGACCACCGGGACGACCGGCGCCGCCGGGACCGGCCGGACGGCCCGGACGCTGCGCCGGCATGGACGCGGGGCTGGGCCGCGGCGGCATCGACGCCGGGCTCGGCCGCGGCGGCATGCCGGGCTGGTTGGGACGAGGCATCCCGGCGGGACTGGGCCGCGTGGCGGCACCGCCGGAGACACCGAACGGGTTGTTGCCGGGACCGCGCGCCGGCGGCCTCGGGGCGCCACCGGCCGGACCGGGACGCGGGCCACCGGGCGCACCGGACGCCGGCGGACGAGCGGCCGGGGAACCCGGACGAGGCGGAACCGAGCCGGGGCCGGGACGCGGACGCGAGGTCGCGCCCTCGGACGGCGGCTGCTGGGCCCGACGCTCGGCGTCCCGGGTGCGGGCGGCCTGAGCGGCCTTGACCGTGGCCTCCTGCTCGGCCTTCAGCGCCGAGGCGCGCGCCTCGGCGGCCGCCACCTCGATGTCGTGGGCACTCGCCGGCTTAGTGACCGGACCGGGCGTGGGGCCCGGACGGCCGGCCGGCGGCTTGGGCCGGGCGATCTGGCCCGGAGACGGCGCCGGCGACGTGGGTGCCTCGGACGGCACGCTCGTGGCCGGTGCGGACGGGCGGCGCGGCGGCTGGGGCCGCGCGCTGGTCGGGTTGGGGCGGGCGGCGGGCGCCGGAGCGCTTGCACCGGCGGCGCTGGGTGCGGACGGGGCGGGCGCCGCCGGAGCGGCCGAACCTGCCTCGAAGGCACCACGAAGCCGTCGGGCCACCGGGGCCTCGACCGTGCTGGATGCGGACTTGACGAACTCGCCCATGTCTTTGAGCTTGGCGAGAACGGTCTTGCTGTCGACCCCGAGCTCTTTGGCGAGCTCGTGTACGCGGGCCTTGCCTGGCACTGCACTCCTCACTTCGAGGTCGTGCGAGCAGCGCCCGCAGACCTCACTCGTGCACTAGAAGCCTGGTCATTTCAGGGACTTCATCGTGTGCTCATCTGGGTCGTCCTACCTTGCTGGTCGTGACTCGGCCACCAGGGCCCAGTCATCGGTCGTTCCCCACGGCCACGGAGACCGCGCGGATGTGCTCGGCCAGCAGACCGGTGTCGGGGACACCGGAAAGACGCAGCGCGCGCCCGAAGGCACGACGCCGCTCCGCCAGCGCGAAGCAGGCCGGATCAGGATGCAGATGCGCTCCCCGGCCCGGCAGTCGACGGCCCGGATCAGGCAGGATCCGAAGATCATCCCCGGTGCCGTCCGAAACGAACCGAATCAACTCATAAGCCGCCGCCCGATTGCGACAGCCAATGCAGGTGCGGGTAACGCCCGCTTCCCCCGAAAGGGAGGGCGTCGGTCCGACCACTGGAAAGTCTACTCCTCGTGGGTGGGTGACGCGTATCCGGTCAGCTTCCCGCCTCGGCCGCATCACGGTCCGGGGCGCCGGCGGGCTCGTTGTCGGGACGGATGTCGATGCGCCAGCCGGTGAGCCGGGCCGCGAGCCGGGCGTTCTGCCCCTCGCGGCCGATCGCCAGCGACAGCTGGAAGTCGGGCACGGTCACCCGGGCCGTCCGGGAAGCCGCGTCGACAACATCCACACGCAGGGCCTTTGCCGGCGAGAGGGCGTTGCCGACGAACTGCGCCGGGTCTTCCGAGAAGTCAATGATGTCGATCTTTTCACCGTGCAGCTCGCTCATGACGGCGCGCACCCGCTGCCCCATCGGGCCGATGCAGGCGCCCTTGGCGTTGACCCCGGAGACCGTCGAACGGACCGCGATCTTCGTACGGTGACCTGCCTCACGCGCGATCGCGGCGATCTCGACCGTGCCGTCGGCGATCTCCGGCACCTCGAGCGCGAACAGCTTCTTGACCAGCGCCGGGTGCGAACGCGAGAGCGTGATCTGGGGACCGCGGAAGCCCTTGGCCACGTGCACGACGATCGCCCGCAGACGGGCACCGTGCTCGTATGACTCGCCGGGCACCTGCTCCGACTGCGGCAGCACCGCCTCGATCTTGCCGAGGTCGACGATGACGATGCCCTTCTCGGCCCGCGCGGCGTCCGCCTGCACGATGCCGGTGACCAGGTCACCGTCGCGTCCGGCGTATTCGCCGAAGTGCTGCTCGTCGGTCGCCTCGCGCAGACGCTGCAGGATCACCTGCTTGGCCGTCATCGCGGCGATGCGGCCGAAGTCGTGCGGGGTGTCGTCCCACTCCCGCACCACGGTGCCGTCCGCGTCCAGCTCCTGGGCCAGCACCGAGGCCACCCCGGTCTTGCGGTCGATCTCGACGCGGGCATGTCCCTCGGCCCCGTCGGTGTGCCGGTAAGCGGTCAGCAGTGCGGTCTCGATGGCCGCGAGAATCGTCTCGAACGGGATCTCCCGCTCGCGCTCCAGGGCGCGTAGCGCCGCGAGGTCGATGTTCACTCCTCGCCCTCCCCTTCGTCGTCGTCAGCGTCGTCGTCTTCGTCTTCTTCGTCGCCGAAATCGGCGTCGTCCAGGCGCTTGAACTCGATCTGCACCCGGCCCGGGCCGAGCTCGTCGAAGCGCAGGGCGCGGGGTGTGCCGTCGACGTCGAGAACGATGCCGCTCTCGTCGACGCCGGTCACGCGCCCGGTCAGGCCGTTGACCGCGACCAGTCGGGTGATGTTGCGCCGCCAGTGACGCGGCAGGGTCAGCGGCCGGTCGACACCCGGCGAGCCGACCTCGAGCTGGTATTCGCCCGGGAGCACCTCGCCCCCGCTCTCCTCGGCCGCGTCGAGCGCGGCCGAGATCTCGCGGGAGACCACGGCGACGCCGTCGAGGTTGATGCCCCCGTCGGCGTCGACCAGCACCCGGACCACGTAACGGCGGCCGGCCCGGGACAGGCCGACCTCCTCGAGGTCGTAGCCGGCCGCGTCGACGACCGGTTCGATCACGGCCCGGACCCGGGCCTTGGCGGCGGCGAGATCGATGCGCGGCGGCGCGGGCGCACGGTCGGCCGCCTCGTCCCGTCGCCGGGCGCCGGGACGGCTTCCGGGCCGGGAACCGGCACGACCACGCTGCGTCATCGAGACTCGACCTCTCCTCGGCTGTGTCGATAAGCGACGCTGTAGTCGATCAACGACGGTGGGCCGCCGGGCGAAAATGCCCCGCGGCTGACGCAGAGCGTAACGCGCACGCCGCCGGGGCGCGCCGCCGCCGCTCCGAATCCGCGCCATCCGCAGGTCACCACCTGTACCCCATGGTGTTCACTGGCGCGGTGCGGATGAACCACGAGGGGCCCACCCGGCGGCGGGTGCTCGGCCTGACGGCGGCCGGGCTGGGCGGCGCCGCTCTATCGGGATGCGGGCTGTTCGGCGACGACGAGAAATCGTCCGGCGGCGGGGACGAGGCCGTGCAGCCGCTGCTCACCGAGGCGGTCGCGCTGGCCGGGGCGTACGACAAGGCGGCCGCCCAGCCCGGCCTGGCCGCCCGGCTCAAACCGCTCGCCGACGACCACCGGGCGCACGCCTCCGCGCTCGCCAAGCTGATCGGCAGGTCGGTGCCGGCCGCCGCCCCGGCCGCCGTCGGCTCGGGCGACGTGCTGGCCGGACTGCGGACGGCCGAACAGACCGCCCAGCGCAACGCGGTCACCGCCTGCAAGCAGGCGACGGCCGACCGGGCGGCGCTGATCGGCTCGATCGCGGCCTGCCGGGCCACCCACGCCGAGGCGCTGCGATGACCGCGGGCGACGCGCTCGGCGCGGCCCTCGCGGCCGAGGACGCGGCCATCTACGCGTACGGCGTACTCGGCGTCCACCTTCAGAGCGACGACGAGAAGTCCGACGCGCACACCGCCGAGACGGCACACCGGCAGCGGCGCAACTACGTGATCACCCGCCTCGACCAGCTCAAGCTGAAGCCGCCCGCGACCCCGGCCGGCTACGACCTGCCGTTCCCGGTGACCGACCGCGACTCGGCGCTCAAGCTGGCGATCCACATCGAGGACGGGGTCGCCCAGGCGTGGCGGCCGGTCCTGCCGGTCACCGAGTCGACCGACCGCACCACGGCGCTGTCCGCGATGACCGACGCGGCCGTACGCGCCACCAAATGGCGACGCCGGGCGTCGGCCGACCCGCTCACGCTTCCGTTCCCCGGCCGCGCCGGCTGATCTTTTTGTCCGTTTCCGTGCTCGGCGCCGGAGTGCTGACCCGGGGACGTCGATGCACAACAATGGCGGGGTGCGCGAGGAGATCGACGTCAGCACGACCCGGGGCGACCTGGCCGTCCGGCTGTCCGAGCTGATCCAGCGGCGCTGGTCGGCCGACGTGCGAGCGGTCGGCGTGCACGGCTCGCTCGCCCACGGCGACGACCAGGACGGCAGCGACGTCAACCTGCTCGTGGTCACCTATCGGGCCGGCGCCGGTCCGCGGCCCGCGCTGCGCCGGGTCGACGGCACACTGGTCGACCTTGAAGTGGCGACCGGCGAGGAGGGGCTGCGCCGGGCCCGCCAGCTCACCCCGCGGTGGCCGCTCGACGCCGACCGGTTCGTGACGACCCGCGTGCTGCACGACCCGGGCGGCTGGTTCGACCAGCAGCGCGACGTGCACCTGGCCCGGCTGGCCGAGGCGCGACCGCCCGAGTTCACCGGGCTGGCCCGGCACAACTGGGAGATGGCCTCGGCCGCGCACGGCCGCGCGGTGCGGCTGGCCGAATGGTATGAGACAGATGCCGCGCTCGTGATGATCGCCGAGGCCCGGCTGCGGGCGGCGCTGGTGGCCGGCTTCCTGACCCGCACCTATTTCCGCAACGCGGCCGACGCGGTCAAGCGCACCGGGGTGGCCGGGGCCGACATCCAGGAGCTGGCGTCGGTGTTGAAAACGCAGGCCGAGGAGCTGACCGCCCGGGGCCGCCCGGTCGACGGCACCCTGAGCGCTCTCTTCGACCAGGGCCTCTAGGAGACGCCGACGCCGATCAGGGCGCCGATCCCGTAGGTGGCCACCGCCGCCAGCCCACCCAGCACGAGCTGCCGGAGCCCGCCGCGCCACCACGGGCGGTCGGTGAAACGGCCGACCAGGGCGCCCGCCACGAACAGACCCACCCCGCCGATGGCCAGGGCCAGCCACAGGTTGTTCAGCCCCAGAAGGTAGGGCAGCAGCGGGAACAGCGCGCCGACCGCGAAGCACACGAACGACGACCCGGCCGCCGTCCACGGGCTGGGGAGCTCGTCGGGCACCACGCCCAGCTCTTCCTGGGCGTGCACCCGCAGTGCCTGCTCGGGATGGTCCTTGAGGACATCGGCCACCTGGCGTGCCAGCCCGACCGGCAGCCCGCGGGCCACCCACATCGCGACCAGCTCCTCGGCCTCACCCTCCGGGTTGACCCGGAGCTCGTGCAGCTCCTTGCTGAGCTCGGCCGCGACCTGCTCATTCTGCGTGCGGACGCTGGTGTATTCGCCCAGGCCCATCGAGATGGCGCCGGCGACCAGGCCGGCCGCGCCGGTGAGCAGCAGCGCCCGGTGGCCGGCCCCGCCGCCGCCCACCCCGGCGATCAGCGCGATGTTGGTCACCAGGCCGTCCATCGCGCCGAACGTGGCGGCCCTCAGCCAGCCACCGCTGACGTCGGCGTGGTGATGCTCGATGACCGCGGTCACGGCAGGGTGAGGATCTCGGATCCGTCCTCGGTCACCACCAGCGTGTGCTCGAACTGCGCGGTCCACCTGCGGTCCTTGGTGACCACGGTCCAGTTGTCGGCCCACATGTCCCACTCGTGGGTGCCGAGGGTGATCATCGGCTCGATGGTGAACGTCATGCCCGGCTCCATGACCACGTCGAGCCGCGGATTGTCGTAGTGGGGAACGTAGAGGCCGGAGTGGAACGTCTCGCCGATGCCGTGGCCGGTGAAGTCGCGGACCACGCCGTAGCCGAACCGCTTCGCGTACGACTCGATGACCCGCCCGATCACGTTGATCGGGCGGCCCGGCGCCACCGCCCTGATGCCCCGCATCATCGCCTCGTGGGTGCGCTCGACCAGCAGCCGCGCCTCTTCGCTGACGTCACCGACCAGGAACGTCGCGTCGGTGTCGCCGTGCACGCCGTTCAGGAACGCCGTCACGTCGACGTTGATGATGTCGCCGTCCTCGATCACCGTGGAGTCGGGGATGCCGTGACAGATCACCTCGTTGAGCGACGTGCAGCACGACTTCGGGAAGCCCTTGTAGCCCAGCGTCGACGGGTACGCCCCGTGGTCGCAGAGGAAATCGTGCACCACCCGGTCGATCTCGTCGGTCGTCGCGCCCGGTTTGCAGTGCTCGCCCGCGAGCTGAGTCGCCTGCGCGGCGAGCCGGCCGGCCACCCGCATCTTCTCGATCGTCTCGGCGGTCTGCACGTGCGAACCACGCCACTCTTTCGGGCGCTTCTTTCCGACATACTCAGGGCGGACGATCGATGCCGGGACCGCCCGCCAAGGCGATTGCTTACCCGGCACCTGTGGGGCACGAACGGTCATTGCTCCAGCCTATCGCCGGGCCGACGGGCCGCACGGACGAGAGCCGCCGCCTTATAACGGCTCCGATGTCCTTGATGAACCGGTTCTTGCCGCCCTCCGGCCCCTGTGTAATCGTGTCTTCGTGGATCAAGACGGCGCGGAGTCGAACTTCTCGGCCACCGGCACGGTGACCGGTGACCGGGTCGTCGTGACGGTCACCGGCGAGGTCGACATGTCCACGGCCGACGCCATGTTCCGGGCCGCGACCGTGCACAACGCGACCGCGGCGACGCTCGACCTGCGGGCGGTGACGTTCTTCGACTCGGCCGCGATCCACGCGCTCATCCAGCTCGCCGAGCGGTACGGCGCGCGGCTCGAGGTGCACCCCTCGTTTCAGGTCAGGCGCGTGTTGGAGATCTCAGGACTGTCGTCCCAGCCCTGGCTCCGCGACTGAGAAGGGCCGGCTCAGCGTCACCGAGGTGCCCTCCTCGGTGCGGGCCACCGACAGTTCCGCCAGGGCGCCGATCAGCGCGAGGCCCCGCCCGCGGAAGCCGGCCGAGTGGGCCGGCTTCCAGCGCCCGCTGTCGCTGACCGTGACCGTCACCACACCGTCGTCGATCGACGCCTCGACCGTGATCACCGGCTCGACCGGGTCGACCGGGTGCTCGATGGCGTTGGCCGCCGCCTCGGAGACCGCCACGGTCAGGTCGAACCGGTCCGATTCGGGCACGCCGTGCGCGGTCAGGAAATCTTCCAGGCGGCGGCGCAACACGCTGAGCCGGGTCGGCTCGGCGGGCAGCCGGAGCACGAACTCGTGCGGCTCGGTCGCCTGCAGCGCGAGCAGCGCGATGTCGTCCCGCCGGGTGCGCCGGGCGGCCTTGGCCAGCAGCGTGTCGAGCAGGTCCTCGACGTGCTCGGCCGGCTCGGCCACGTCACCGGTCAGCTCGGCCAGGCCGAGGTCGATGCCGGCGCTGCGGTCCTCGACCAGGCCGTCGGTGTAGAGCAGCAGGCGGCTGCCCGGAGCCAGCTCGGCCTCGAGGGTCGGGTAGACGGCGTCGGCCAGCGCGCCGACCGGCGGCCCGAGCGCACCGGCGTAGAGGAAGGTGCCGCGCTGCCCCGGCACCGCGAGCACCGGCGGCGGGTGGCCGGCCGACGAGTAGTGCAACTTGTGGCTGTGCGGGTCGAACCGCACGCACACCACGGTCGCGAACTGCCGCCGGCCCAGGTTGTCGACCAGGCGGTTGAGCCGGGTCAGGGCGGCCCCGCAGTCAAAACCCTCCAAGATGTACGCCCGCAGGGCGTTGCGCAGCTGACCCATGCCGGCCGCCGCCTGCACACCCTTGCCGACCACGTCGCCGATCACCAGGAACAGCTGGTCGTCGGGGGCGACGATCGCGTCGTACCAGTCGCCGCCGACCTCGGCCTCGCTGCTGCCGGGCAGGTAGCGGCTGGCCACGATGGCGCCCGGCACACGCGGCAGCGACTGCGGCAGCAGACTGTGCTGCAGGGTGCTGGCGATGCGGTGCTCGGCCTCGTAGAGCTGGGCGTTGCCCAGGCGCAGCCCGATCAGCCGGGCCAGCTGGGTGAGCAGGATCCGCTCGGGCGCGCCGGACGGGCCCGACCAGACCCGCAGCTCGCCGAGCGACTTGCCGGACGGGTCGGGCAGCGGGAGAACCACGTCGGCCTTCTCGGCGGCCGGGGCACCGCCGTCGGCCTCGGCCCGGGCCCCCGGTGTGCTCACCACCACCCGGCCGGCCGAGGTCATCGCCAGCACGTGCCGGGCCGCCACGTCGAGCACCTCGGCCGTGCTGCGCACCGTGTTGACCGCGGCCGCCGCGTCGACCAGGCCGCGCAGCCGGCTGATGATCTGCCGCCGGGCCTGGCCGAGGTCGAGGTTGGCCCGCACCCGGGCGACCAGGTCGCGGGCCGAGAACGGCTTGACCAGGTAGTCGTCGGCGCCGGCGGCGAGGCCCTCGACCGAGGCCTCCTCGCCGGCCCGGGCCGAGAGCACCACGATCGGTACGTCGCGGGTGCGCTCGTCCGCCCGCAGGGCCGAGATCAGGCCGAACCCGTCGAGCCGCGGCATCATCACGTCGGTCAGCACGAGGTCGAAGCGGTCCCGAGAGGCCAGCTCGAGGGCGGCCACGCCGTCGACCGCGGTGGTCACGTCCCAGTGCGAGCGCAGCAGGCGGGCGACGTGGTCGCGCAGGTCGGCGTTGTCGTCGGCGAACAGGATGCGGCCGCGGTGGTCGTCGCGGGTCGCGGCCGGGGTGTCGATCGCGGTCGGCATCGACGTGTCGCCGGCCCACCAGCTGGTCTCCTCGACGAACAGGCGCGGCTCGACGTCGGCGACCACGAGAGAGGCGGCCTCGGCCAGGCGGTCGGGTGGCAGGTGCGCCGTACCGAAAGGGAGCCGGACCGTGAAAACGCTGCCGTGACCCACCCGGCTCTCGGCGGTGACCGAGCCGCCGTGGAGCTCGATCAGCTCGCGCACCAGCGCGAGGCCGATGCCGGTGCCCTCGTGGCTGCGTGACCAGGCGCCCCGCACCCGGTGGAAACGGTCGAACAGCAGCGGCTGCTCGTCGGCCGGGATGCCCACGCCGGTGTCGCGGACGGTCAGGACGGCCATGGTGTCCTCGGCGAAGACGCGCACCACGATGCGGCCCCGCTGGGTGAACTTGACGGCGTTGGAGAGCAGGTTGAGGACGATCTTTTCCCACATCTCGCGGTCGACCTGCACCGGATCGGGCAGCGGGGGCGCGTCGACGACCAGCTCGAGCCCGGCCCGCTCGACGGCCGAACGGAACGTGCTGGCCAGCCGGGCCGTGTAGTCGGCGAGGTCGGTCGCGCGGTATGACGCGCGGGTGCGGCCCGACTCGAGCCGGGAGAAGTCGAGCACGGTGTTGACCAGCTTGAGGAGCCGCAGGCCGTTGCGCTGCATGGGCAGGAGCCGCTCGCGCTGGGCGCCGGGCAGCCCGGGATCGTCGAGCAGATCTTCCAGCGGGCCCAGGATCAGGGTCAGCGGGGTGCGGAACTCGTGGCTGACGTTCGAGAAGAAGTTGGTCTTGGCCTGGTCGAGGGCCGCGAGCTCGGCCGCCCGGATGCGCTGCTCCTCAAAGGTGCGCACGTTGGTCAGCGCCTGGGCGATCTGCGTGGCGGCGAGGTCGAGGAAGTCGCGGTAGCCGGCGTCGAGGTCGAGGAACCGGCTCACCCCGACGACCAGGGCGCCCGACCGGACCGGGCCGGCCTCGAGCGGCAGCACCAGCGCCTCGGCGGCCGCCCGGTCCGACTCGGCGACGAAGTGCGCGATGCGGCCCGGCCGGCCGGTCGCGATCACCTCGGCCACCGCGGGCGGCGCCGGCTGGTCGTCGAGGAACAACGAAACGTACGGGATGTCGTGGTCGTTCTCACCGAGCACGGCGATCGTCTCGGACACCACCGTCGCCTGGTCGGGCGCGTCGGCGAGGCGTCGTCCGAGCGCGCTCAGCATGCGGGCCCGGCGCTCGCCGAGCACCCGCGCCGTGGTCTCCGTGACGATGCACATCACGCCGGTGACCGAGCCGTCGGCGGACCGGATCGGGTCGTAGGAGATGTCGAAGTAGGTCTCCTCGAGGAAACCGAACCGCTCGATCATGAACGGGTAGTCGCGGCCGTAGAACGACTCGTCGGTCTCGCGGACGCCGTCGAAGAGCTTCTCGAGGACCGTCCAGACCTCGGCCCACATGTCGGCGGCCGGGCGGCCCAGGCTGGACGGATGCTTGCCGCCGAGGGCGCTGATGTAGGCGTCGTTGTAGAGCGCCGACCACTGCGGGCCCCAGAAGAGCACCATCTGCGCGTGCGAGGCGAGCATCGTGACGACGGCGTGCCGAAGCTCGGCCGGCCACCGCGCGGGCTCGCCGAGCGGGCTGTCCGACCAGTCGAACTCCCGCATGCGGCGGCCCATCTCGCCGCCCCGCTCGAAAGCGGTGTTCAACTCGACCGGGAGGGCGTCATGGAAACCGACGCCCATAGGTGCCTCCCGCGCGATCAATCCGCCCGGCCGCGAATGCCGGTCCGGTTCTGCACGGTAACACCGGAGTCGGACACTTTCAGGGAGCGGGCGTTCACTCCTGGGCGGCGAAGACGGGCCGGCCGTCGATGCTGTAGCCGTTCTTCCGCTGCCGGTATTCGGCCAGATCGTCCTCCGAACGCCGCTCGGACCAGCGGAGCAGCAGGTCCCGGTCGCCCTCGTACGCCATCAACGGCACCGAGTAGCCACACGAGTCGCTGACCCGGTGCACGTCGATGTCGATGATCGACCGGGCCCCGTGGTGATCGGGGGCGTCCGGGAAGAGTTTGAGCAGCTCGGCGAACTGGGGATCGGTCAACGGGACGGCCCGCCCGCGGCCGTGGAAGCGCACGATGTTGGGCGGCCCCTGGAACGCGCAGAACATGATCGTGATCCGGCCGTTCTCAGCCAGATGGGCGATCGTCTCGGTCCCGCTGCCGTGGAAGTCGAGGTAGGCGACCCGATGCTCGCCGAGCACGACGAACGTGCCGCCCATCCCCTTGGGTGACAGGTTGACGTGCCCGTCCGGCCCCGACGGTGCGGTGGCCACGAAGAACATCGGCTGCGCCTCGACAAACTCGCGCAGCCGACCCGAGATCCCGTCATGCAGCTTCATAACCCGATGCTGCGCGCCCGGGCCGGTCCGGCGCGATGTGATTCTCGCCTACTGAGCCATACCCGGCCAGTCTCAGGCCCCCAGTCTCAGGCGGCCAGCGACGACCGGCTGCGGGACGCGGCCTCGACCAGGGCCGAGAAGACGCGGAGGTCGGCGGTGCGCTCGGGGTGCCACTGGACGCCGAGGGCGAAGGCGCGGGACGGATCCTCGATGATCTCGATGACCTGGTCGTCGGGGCACCAGCCGACGGCGGCGAACTCCCCCGGGTCGTCGACCGCCTGGTGGTGGAACGAGTTGACCGTGAGACGGCCGCCGAGCAGGGCGTGGGCGCGGGAACCCGCACGGGTGACCACGTCGTGGCGGCCGTACGCCGAGGCGTCGACGGCCAGCGGGTCGGTGGCCGAGGAGGCCCGGTGCCGGTCGTGGCCGACGACGTCGGGCAGATGCTGGTGGAGCGTTCCCCCGGCGGCGACCGCCATCACCTGCATGCCCCGGCAGACGCCGAGCATGGGCAGGTCGGCGGCGAGCGCGGCCTTCATCAACATGAGCTCGGCGGTGTCCCGGGCCACGTCGACGTCGATCGCCGGGTGAGGTTCGGCACCCCAGTACGCCGGGTCGATGTCGCCACCGCCGCTGAAGACGATGCCGTCGAGCGACTCGATCACGTCGGTGTCCGGGTCGTCGGGAGTGATCAGCACGGCTCTGCCCCCGGTCGCGTGCACGGCCTTGACGTACGTCATGGGGAGCATGCCCGCCATGAGGTCGTTGCTGCCGTACTGGACCTGCTGGGAGTAGGCGGTCATGCCGATCAGGGGCCTGCGCATGCGGGGTGTTCCTCTCTTACTGTCGGGCGGCGTCTCTTACTGTCGGGCGGCGTCGATCAGGGCGCCGAACAGGTGCTCGTCGCGCGTCACCTCGGGATGCCACTGCACCCCGAGCACGAACGGGCGGGACGGGTCTTCGACCGCCTCCGGCAGCCCGTCGTCGGTCTGGGCGGTGACCAGCAGCGATCCCGGGTCGGCGATGCCCTGGTGGTGGTGGCAGTGCACGACCGCGCCCTCGCCCAGGAGCTGGGCCACGCGACTGCCGGTGGTGAATTTGGCCTCGTGTTCGCCGTAGACCCCGGGGGCCGGGTTGTGGCGCTCGTGGCCGAGCAGGTCGGGCAGATGCTGGTGCAAGCGACCTCCCGCGGCGACTACCAGTTGCTGCATTCCCCGGCAGATGCCGAGAACCGGGGTATTGAGCTCCAACGCCCGGCGGAGCAGGAGCATTTCCCCGGCGTCGCGGTCGGGGCGGGTCACGGTCTTCTCGGACGGCGAAGCGCCGTAGAGGCCGGGAGCCACGTCGGCGCCACCGGAGAGCACGAGGCCGTCGAGGATGCCGACCACGTCGGCGTCTTGATCGTCGGGCGGCAGCAGGATCGCGCGACCACCGGCCAGGGTCACCGCCTCGACGTACGCCTGCGGGATCAGTGCGGCGGGAAGATCACGCCAGACGCCCCAGCTGGCCGGGTCCACATATGTCGTTATCCCGATGATCGGACGCATCGTTCCACCGTAATCACATCGTGCTTCCCTCCGGAAAGGGGTGCGCGGCGTCACCGGTTGGGTGGCGCCGCGCCCGGGCCCCTCTGTCCCACCTACACAGGGGTAAGGCCTGCGCCGGCGGGGATTCGGCCCCTTCGCCCAGTTGAACTGGACGTATACGGCCTCATCCCCTCCGGCGGGCGCTGTTAAACCATCACAATGGAGTTACATAGGCACCGGTGATGCCGCCGTCGACCACGAACTGTGATGCCGTCATGAACGACGCATCGTCACTGGCGAGGAAGGCGACGGCCGCCGCGATCTCCTCCGGCTCGGCGAACCGGCCCATCGGCACGTGCACCAGCCGGCGGGCCGCCCGCTCCGGGTCCTTGGCGAACAGCTCCAGGAGCAGCGGCGTCGCCACCGGCCCCGGGCAGAGCGCGTTGATGCGGATGCCCTCGCGGGCGAACTGCACCCCCAGCTCGCGGGTCATCGCCAGCACGCCGCCCTTGCTCGCGGTGTACGCGATCTGGGAGGTCGCCGCGCCGAGCAGCGCGACGAACGACGCCGTGTTGATGATCGAACCCTTGCCCTGCCGCTGCATGTGGGGAATGGCGTATTTGCAGCAGAAGAAGACCGAGGTCGTGTTGACCCGGATCACCCGCTCCCACGCCTCGATGCCGGTGACCAGGATCGAGTCGTCGTCGGGCGGCGAGATGCCGGCGTTGTTGAACGCGATGTCGACCCGGCCGTGGCGCTCGGCCACCCCGTCGAAGAGCGCCTTGACCTGCTCCTCGTCGGACACGTCGGCCACGACGAACTCGCCACCGACCTCCTCGGCCGCCGTCTTGGCCGATTTTTCGGATATGTCGGCGCAGACGACCCGGGCGCCCTCGGCCGCGAAACGGCGCGCGGTCGCCAGCCCGATCCCACTGCCGGCACCCGTGATCACGGCCACCCGGTCCTGCAAGCGCTCCACTTAGTCTCCCGTAGTCAGGTGATGGTTCGTAATGGGGGCCGGGCTGCGGCGTGCCTCAGCCGCCGCCTGGAACCACGCCGGCCACAGCCGACACCTGAGACTCGCCTCGCTCCGGCCCCCATTACGAACCATCACCTATGAACACGTTTTTGACATCGGTGAACGACAGCAGCGCGTCGGGCCCCAGCTCGCGGCCGAGGCCGGACTGCTTCATCCCGCCGAACGGGGTCCAGTAGCGCACCGACGAGTGACTGTTGACGCTGAGCGCGCCGGTCTCGACCGCCCGCGAGACCCGCAGCGCCCGGCCGAGGTCGCGGGTCCACAGCGAGCCGGACAGGCCGTACTCGGTGTCGTTGGCCAGCCGGATCGCGTCCTGCTCGTCGCGGAACGGCAGCACCGACAGCACCGGGCCGAAGACCTCCTCGCGCCAGTGCCGGTCGCCGGTCGAGTGGGCGAGCAGCACGGTCGGCGGGAACCACCAGCCGTTTCCGTCTGGTTTATCCCCCCGGAAAGCGACGTCGGCACCCTCCACATAGGAGGCCACCGTCTCCCGGTGCGACGCGGAGATCAGCGGGCCCATCTCGGCTTCGGCGTCGGCGGGATCACGCACGCGGAAGGCCTTGACCGCCGGCTCCAGCAACGACAGGAACTTGTCGTAGACCGACTCCTGCACCAGCAACCGTGATCGAGCGCAGCAGTCCTGACCGGCGTTGTCGAAAACGGCGGCCGGCGCGGCGGCGGCCGCGGCCGCGAGGTCGGCGTCGGCGAAGACGATGTTGGCGCTCTTGCCGCCCAGCTCCAGCGTCACCCGCTTCACCTGGTCGGCGCAGCCCGCCATGATCGACTTGCCGACCTCGGTCGAGCCGGTGAAACAGACCTTGCGGACCGCCGGGTGGGAGACGAACCGCTGCCCGACCACCGAGCCCTTGCCCGGCACGATCTGGAAGACACCCTCGGGCAGGCCGGCCTCGAGGGCCAGCTCGCCGAGCCGGATCGCGGTGAGCGGGGTCAGCTCGGCCGGCTTGAGCACGACCGTGTTGCCGGCCCCCAGCGCGGGCCCGAACCCCCAGCCCGCGATCGGCATCGGGAAGTTCCACGGCACGATGATGCCGACCACGCCGAGCGGTTCGTGGAAGGTGATGTCGACGCCGCCGGCGACCGGAATCTGCCGGCCGGACAGCCGCTCCGGCGCCCCGGCGTAGTAGTTGAGCACGTCCCGGACGTTGCCCGCCTCCCAGCGGGCGTTCCCGATCGTGTGCCCGGCGTTGCGCACCTCGAGCCCGGCCAGCTCGTCGAGGTGCTCGTCGACCACGGTGGCGAAGCGGCGCAGCAGGCGCGCCCGGTCGCCGGGCGCGACCGCGCGCCACGACACGAAGGCTTTCCGCGCCCGCTCGATCGCGGCGTCGGTCGCGGTCAGATCCAGAGACGGTACGGAGGTGAGCAGCTCACCAGTCGAGGGGTTTATTACGTCAGTCACCTGGTGTTACATCCTCTCGAAGCCGCGTCGCAGCTCCCAGTCCGTGACCGCGGCGTCGAACGCGGCCAGCTCCACCTGAGCCATGTTGCCGTAGTGGGCGACCACCTCGGCACCGAATGCGGCACGGGCCACTTCACTGGCCCGCCACAGATCGCCGGCCTCACGCAGGGTGCTCGGCACGCGCGGGGCGTCGGCGTCGTCGTACGCGTTGCCGGCGAACTCGGGTTCAAGCTCCAACTCGTTCTCGATCCCGTGCAGGGCCCCGGCCACCAGGGCGGCGATGGCCAGATAGGGATTGACGTCGCCACCGGGCACCCGGTTCTCCACCCGCATGCCCTCGCCGTGCCCGGCCATCCGCAGCGAGCAGGTGCGGTTGTCGACGCCCCAGCGCAGCGCGGTCGGCGCGAACGACCCCGGCTGATAGCGCTTGTACGAGTTGATGTTGGGCGCGAAGAGCAGGCTGAACTCCCGCATCGTGGCCAGCAGCCCGGCCAGCACCCGCTGCCCGGTGACGCTGAGGTGACCCGGGCCGTCGCCCAGCATCGCCGACTTCCCGTCCCGGCCGCGGAGCGAGAAGTGGATGTGGCACGAGTTGCCCTCGCGGGAGTTCGGCTTGGCCATGAAGGTGAGCGCCATGCCCTCCTGGGCGGCGATCTCCTTGGCCCCGTTTTTGTAGATCACGTGGTTGTCGGCGCAGGTCAGCGCGTCGGCATAGCGGAACGCGATCTCGTGCTGGCCGAAGTTGCACTCGCCCTTGGCGCTCTCGGGGGTGAGGCCGGCGCCGTACATCTCGTTGCGGATGCGGCGCAGCAGCGGCTCGACCCGGGCGGTGCCGAGCAGGGAATAGTCCACGTTGTATTGATTGGCCGGCACCAGGTCGCGGTAGTTCTTCTCGAACGCCTGCTCGTAGCTGTCGCGAAAGAGCACGAATTCGAGCTCGGTGCCGGCGAACGCGGTCAGCCCGTGCTCGGCCAGCCGGTCGAGCTGGCGCCGCAGGATCTGCCGGGGCGAGGCGTAGACCGGCTCGCCGCCGGTGGTCTCGAGGTCGGCCAGCACCATCGCCGTCTTGGGCTGCCACGGGACCGGCCGCAGGGTGCGGAAGTCGGGCTTCATCACGAAGTCGCCGTAGCCGCTCGACCAGGAGGACATCGCGTAACCGTCGACGGTGTTCATGTCGACGTCGACCGCGAGCAGGTAGTTGCAGCCCTCACTGCCGTGGGCGACCACCTCGTCGACGAAATAGCGGCCGTGCAGGCGTTTGCCCTGCAACCGGCCCTGCATGTCGGTCAGCGCCAGCAGCACGGTGTCGATGCTGCCGTTGTCGACAGCGACGTCCAGCTCCTCGAGGTCCATGGCAAGAGTCCTATCGCAGAGGGCCGACATTTCCGGCGCCGGGCCGAAATTTCGGCCCGGGGCGGGGTCGTAAGGGGGGTCACTGTACGGGGCTAGGGGGGGTGCCGGGGGCGCCCATCGGG
>NZ_JBFBAD010000172.1:0-18654 GCF_040682075.1 Actinoplanes sp. NPDC051411
ACGCCCAGCCGACAGCACCACTCTCCGCAGGACCAACGACGGCCGCCCCCTGACCGGCAGCCGGCCGCCCCGGACCAACAGCACTCCGCCCAGGTCAGCCGGGTCAGCGGATGCGGCCTGACCGGCGGATGCGGCCTGGTCAACACCTGAGGGCTGGTCAACGCCTGCGGCCTGGGCAGCCGATGGGCTCTGGTCGGTGAAGGCGGTGGCTCCGGCCGGAGCGCTCTGCTCGGCCGGATCGACCTCACCGACCTCCGCATCACCAGCACAGGCGAACCCCCGGCCGCGCAAAACGTTCCGGCTCGAAGCCTGAACCAGCGACCGCTCGGCGTCGACCGGCTCAGCCACCGCGGCCGACGGCGCCAATGGCCGACCGCCGCCAGTGCGATCGGCCGGCGCGACGACGTCACCGTACAGACGCAGGTTCATCGCCCGGCGACCATGACGCTGCCGCAAACCCCATTCACGATGCCGCTCATGCTCGCGGCGAAACTGCTCAGCCTCGGGCGAATAATTGCGCGCCAAGGTCCGGGCCCGCCAAGACGCCACTTGCGACCGGGAAAAGAACTCGAGCTGCGCCATAAGCTATTTTCCCGCACCCGGACGGAGAAATGTCAGGTGTCGATCATGCCAATCGGTGCCGGAAAAGGATCACCCCGAATAACCGGCTGAGGCAAAGCGAGACCCCAGGCCCTCACCGCGCGACCACGCTGCTGCATAAAGCGCCGAGGGTGCAGAGCATGGCCGCCCTCTACTCCGACTGCACCACCGTGAAGGGCGGCCGCACGCCCTCCGTGAGCTCGGCCGCTGCCTCCAACGCCATCACCGCACGTTGCCGGCTACTAACCGGCGACTTGGCCGTGGAGTGCAGCGACCCCAGGGCAACCAGGTAGCCGGACCCTACCGCCGCATAACCCGAGATCGTGTGCCCGATCTGGTAGTCGTCGCCGACCACATAGAGGCGGCCATGAATGCCGACGAGAAACTGTCCGCCCTGTTCCTGACCGTCCTCGGTTCTGGCATAGCCTCCCGTGGAAAGGCATTCGCGGACGGCATCAATGAACGTCGTAGCCATGAACCGGTCGACGTCCCAGGTGTCGGGCTCGCCGACGCTCAGGGAGTAGCGCAGGAGTTGACCCATCCGGTAGCTGGTCGTGAAGCCCATCAGGTATGGCCCGACCTGAAACACCTTGGAATCCGATCGCACCGCGACGTGCCACCCGTCGCTGCCCGCCGAGTCTCCGCCAATGGTGACGGTCCGCCCGTCCGTAATCCCGACGATGCACGTCATGAGGCCACTTTCCATGGCCGGCGAGCCGATGCCAACCGTCGGGCAGGCGGCTCCCGGGGTGCGACGCCGCCGTCACATCGTCGGCATGCGGGCGATGACGTCGAAAGTGTGCCAGTGCTTGGTGCCGCTGTAGGCCGGGCCGTCCTCCTCGACCTCGTCGAACCGTAGGACGTCGAGGCCGTCGAACAGTGCGCGGGCGGCCGATGCGCCGAGGAAGACCTCGTCGGGGTTGCCGGCCCACGAGTCGTTTTCGCCGAAGAGGTTCACTCCGAGCCAGGCGCCCGGTCGCAGCCGGGCCCGGATCACCCGCCACACGGCAGGGAGATGGTTGGGGCCGACGTACGGCAATGAATAGCCGGCGTAGATGAGGTCCGCGTGCGGCAGGTCGCGGAGCGTGCGCAGGTCGGTGACCTCGACGGTCAGCCGTGCTGGATCGGTCTCGTCAGTGGCGGCCAGGACCCGCTCGCGGGTGCCGGGCGCGGCGTCGGTGGCGTAGACCCGCCAACCGGCACTCAGTAACGCCCGGGTCTCGATTCCGGCGCCACACCCCAGGTCGATCGCATCCCGGCCCGCTCCGTCACCGTCCAGCGTGATCAGCTCGGCGCACAATGGCCGGGCCGCACGCCCTTGCTGGCTGTCGTTGTATTCAGCCCAGTGTTCCCCGCCGCGCACCGTTATCAGCCTCATCGCCGTTGGTAATCCGGTAGGAATCGAGCGTTCCTCATACGCCGACTCGGCGCGACTGCGGCGGGCGTCCAATCTGGACCGGGTAGCCGGCCCTCAGGACGGCGACGTTGGCCGGTGGCGTGATCAGCCGGGGGGAGCCCTCGGCCGGGCGGGGCAGCTGCCAGCCGTAGGTGTTGGTGGCTCGGTCCCACACGAGCAGGCGGTTGCCGAGGGTCACGGCCGGTCCGTGGTCGGTGTCGGCGAAGACTCCGTCGGGCAGGTCACGCCAGGCCTCCGGCCGGCGGTGGCGCCGGCCGGAGGCGCCGGGGAGACGTTCGGCGTGCAGTCGCGCATCCATTTCGTACGCCCGGGGGCGCTCGCCGCCCGCCGCGCGCCTCCACGCGGTGACGTACGCCTGGTAGTCGGCCCGGCGGCATTCGGCGCAGGGCCGGTGGCCGGCGGCGAACGCGACCGCCTCGTCGAGGAAGAACAGCAGGGTGTAGTGGTGCGGGTCCCACTGGGGCAGGCGCCGGTCGCGGTAGGACAGGGTGCAGGTGAGCCACGCCTTGACCTGGTGGTTGCGGACGATGTCGTGGCCCTCGTGGAGGCGGCCCCGGTTGCCCAGCCACGCGCCGCGGCCGGGGCTGGCGATGATCTCACCGGTCGGGGCGACGCGGTTGCGGGCCGGTGTCTGTCTCATGGTGGTCAGGAGTTCTGTTCGAGGTCGAGCAGGGTGCGTTTGGCGGCCGGGCCGCCGAGGTAGTTGCCGATGGTGCCGTCGGAGCGGATGACGCGGTGGCAGGGCACGACGACGGGGATCGGGTTGGTGGCGCAGGCGGTGCCGACGGCGCGTACGGCCTTGGGGTTGCCGGCGAAGTCGGCCAGGGCGCGGTAGCTGGCGGTGTGGCCGTACCCGACGTCGGTGGCCAGGTGCCGCAGCACGGTGTTGCGGAAGCCCGACGAGAGGCGCCAGTCGAGGTCGAGGTCGAAGTGGTGCCGGTGGCCGGTGAAGTATTCGTCGAGCTGGGTGGTGGCCCGGTCGAGGGCGGCCGGTGCGGCCAGGACGCGGGGGCTGATGCGGTCGGCGAGTTCCTGCAGGACGGTGTCGGTGCCCTCGGCCGCGAAGGCGACCCGGACCAGGCCGACCGGGGTGGCGGCCAGCAGCAGGGCGCCGACCGGGCTGTCGACCGTACGGTAGGCGACGTCGAGCAGCCCTTCGGCGGCCGCGGAAGTGGCGAGCCGGCGGTGCAGGGCGGTCAGGTCGCGGTCGTCGACCGGGTAGGCGGCGATCAGATCGGGTGCGGTCATCGGCGTACTCCTTGGGGTGGAAAGGCTCGTCGCAGGGCGGCGATGCCGTCGGCGGCCGCCCGGCGGGCCGCCGGTTCGGTGGAGCCGACCAGCGTCGCGATCTCGCCGTAGGGCAGTCCGCCCAGGTAGTGGTAGGTGACCGCCTGCCGTTGCCGGTCCGGCAGGCCGGCCACCGCCGCGGCCAGGTCGAGGTCGTGGCCGTCGGCGGGCGGCCCGGCCGGGCGTTCCGGCAGTTCGGCGAGCGGGGTGGCGCGGCGGGCCGCGGCCCGGGTCACGTCGATCGCCTTGCGGTGGGCGATGGTGACCAGCCACGCCTCGAGGTTGGCGTCGGCCGGCAGGTCCGGGTAGGCCTTCATGGCGGCCAGGAACGTCTCCGACCAGGCGTCGTCGGCGTCGGCCGCGGGCAGCACCGCCCGGACCACGCGCAGCACCATCGCGCCGTGGCGGGCCACGACGGTCTCGAACGGGGGCTGGGCGGTCACCACAGCCCAGGGTCGGTGCTGTGCTCGTCGTGGGTGTGTTCGAGGTCGAGCAGGTAGCGCTTGCGGGGCAGCCCACCCGCGTAGCCGGCCAGTTTGCCGCCCGCGCCGACCACCCGGTGGCAGGCGACGAGGATCGACAGCGGATTCCGGCCGACCATCTTGCCGGCTTCGAGCGGGCTGACCGGCCCGCTCATCTGCTGGGCGAGCGCGGCGTAGGTGGTGGTCCGGCCGTACGGGATCTCGCCCAGCAGGCCCCACAGCTCTCGTTCGGTGTCGCTGCCGTCGGGGGCCAGCGGGAGGTCGAACGTCTGTCGGGTTCCCGCGAAGTACTCGCCCAACTGCGTGATCACATCGGCGAAGCCGGGATCGTCGGACGGATCGACGCGCGGGCCGAAGCCGGCCGGATCCGGCTTGGTCCAGTGGTGCGGAAAATACAACCCGGTGATGCCGCGCTCGTCCCGGACCAGGGTGAGCGGGCCGACCGGGGAGTCGATGACGGCGTGCCGCCGGGTGCCGGCGGGGGCAAGCGTGACCATGTGGGCTCCTCCGAGCTGTCCGTCATGATGTCTCGCTGGGAAGACGCGCGCGGCGTGCCTTTCGTGAGGTCACCGTATTGTGGTCCACCTCACGCCTTCGGGCAGCGGGCGTACCGCGGTGCGGCTCTCGAGCCTGGGCACGCTCTGGTCGAGCACGATGTCCTTTGAAGCGCTGCGTCTGGCGGTGGTCCTCCAGCATCGGGGTTTGGAGTGGGCGGCTCGGGGCACCCCATCGCAAGTTGAGGAGGCGAAACGCGCATGACATCGATACCGGAACAGCGGACGGCGTCCACAGCCGACCTGGTAAATCAGGCGGCCGGCCAGGTCTCGACGCTGGTTCGTGACGAGCTGGCGCTGGCGAAACTGGAGCTGGCGGAGAAGGGCAAACGGGCCGGGCTGGGCGGTGGCCTGTTCGGCGGTGCCGCCGTGCTCGGGCTGTACGGCCTGGGCCTGCTGCTGGCGGTCGCCGTGGCGGCGCTCGACCTCGTCTGGCCACTGTGGCTGGCCGCCCTGGTGGTCATGGTCGTCGTGTTCGCCGCCGCCGGGATCGCCGCGCTGATGGGCCGGCGGAAGTTGAAGGCGGCGGCGCCGCCGGTCCCGGCCGAGACGATCGCCAACGTCGGGGCCGACGTGCGGACGGTGAAGACCTCCGTCCGGGAGGGCCGGTCCTGAGGAGCGCCCGGGCCGACTATCGACAACCGACAATGAGGAGATCCTGATGAAATTGCTGACTTTCGCCGCCGGGCTCGCCGCGGGCTACGTGCTCGGCAGCCGGGCCGGCCGGGAGGCGTACGAGCAGATCGTCGCCCAGGTCCGCCAGGCCCGCAGCAACCCCACCGTGGTCCAGGCACAGGAGAAGGCCAAAGGCGCGCTCGGCACCGGCGTCGACGCCGTGAACGCCAAGCTGCACGCGGCCGCCACCGACAAGCCGGCGACACCGCGGGCCACCAAAGCCACCCCTGACAGGCCGCAGCAGGCCGGCACTCCGGCCGACGGCCTCGCCTGACCACTGGAGCCTTCATGATCGGACGCTACGAGCACGCCGTGATCGACTGCCCGGATCCGCGGGCGCTGGCGGAGTTCTACATGGAACTGCTGGGCATGCGGGTGGAACGCGACGAGGACGGCTGGGTCGTCATCCGCGACGCCGCCGATCGTCACCGGCTGGCCTTCCAGCGGGTGCCTGATCTGCGGGAACCGCGGTGGCCCGACCCGGAGCGTCCGCAGCAGTTCCACATCGACGTCATGGTCGACGACATCGAGGAGGCCGAGCGGGCCGTCCTCAAGATCGGTGCCGCGCGGCTGCCGCGCGAGGGCCCGGACTTCCGCGTCTACGCCGATCCGGCCGGCCACCCGTTCTGCCTCTGCACGGCATAGGGGATTGTTGAATGCGCGTGTACCTCCACCACCCGCGCCTTCTCGTCGATGAAAGATCCGCTGTCCGTCAGGACCCGGCGTGGACTGGCTCGAGGAACTGGGCGACTTCGGACCGGAGACGCCACCCGCACTGATCGACAGGGCCATCGGCCGCTCGGAGTTCGCCGGATCCGATTTCGCCGGCGCAGATTTCACCGGCTCAGACGAGGCGACTCTCTACGTCCGGGCGTCGCTGTTCCTCGTCCGGCACATCCAGGCCGCGATGATCCCGGGCCGCTACTCGCCTCCCACCGACCTCGACCAGGCGGTACGCGCCGGGCGTGCCTCCCTGGCCGGGCTGCGGGAGGACGACGACGTCTATCCCGAGCTGGAGAGCGCGGTGCTCCAGGTCGTCGCCGAGGCACTGCAGCTGCGGGACGCCCCGGGCGACATCGACCTGGCCGTCGACCTGATGACCGAGGCGACCGGGCGTTTCCCGGCCGGGTCGGCGGAGTGGGGGGTGGCCCTCGGAGGCCTCGCCGACCGGCTGTTCGCCCGCTACACCAAGCACCACCGGGACGCCGACTTCGCCGCCACCGAGCACGCCCTGCGGACGGCGTTCGACGCCGGCTGGCCGGACCGGCCCTCGATGTGGTTGCGGCTCGGCTCGCTCTACGAGGAACGCTTCCGGGCCGGGGGAGACCCGCACTACCATCGCCGGGCGCTCGAGATCCTCCAGGCCGGCTGGCGCGAGGAGTCGGGTTATCCGCTGCTCGCGGTGGCCTATGCCGACGCGGCCGCCAATTCGGCCGTCGAGCCGACGCCCGGCGAGCTGGACACCGCCGTCGAGGTGCTGGCCGCCGTCGACCCCGGCGCGCTGCCCGCGATGGTCCGCAAGGAGTTCCACCTCCTCGAGATGGCGGCGCACTTCCGCCGTTTCAACGAGCGCCACGATCCGGTCGACGTCGAGGCCACCGTCGCCGCGGCCGGTCGCCTCATCGAGCGCCCGGAGACCGAGCCCGACCTCTGGGCCGAAGCCCGGTGGATCCGCGCGACCGTCCGGATGGATCACGCGTCGCGCACCGGTGACCGGATGGCCGCCGTCGACCCGATCATCGCCGATCTCGAGGCCGCGCTGCCGGGACTGACACCGGACCAGCGCCGCTTCGCCGACGCCCAGCTCACCCGCATGCTGTCCGAGCGTTACCGCCGCACCGGCGACGACCGGGACGGCGCGGCCGCCCAGACGTACGCGACCGAGGCGCTCGACCGCCTGCCCGAAGGTACGGCCGAGGGCGCCGAGACCCGCTATCACCTCGCGTGCCTGCTGATCGGCCGGGCCGAGGCGGGCCGGATCGAACCGGCTGCCGCCGACCGCGCGACCGGTCTGTTCCGCCGGGTCGTCGACGATCCGGCGACCGCCCCCAAGGTGCGCGCGGCCGCGGCGGCCCAGCTCGCCACCGCGATCGGCGCCGTCGCCCATTACTCGGGCGGCGACCCGTCGGCCGTCGACGAGGCGATCGCGTTGACCCACGACGCGCTGCGGGCGACGAGTCTCGACGACATGAACCGCGTCGCCCTGGCCATGTCCCTGGCCCAGGCCCTGCTGCTGCGCTTCGAGCACCGCGGTGATCTCGCCGATCTGCGCTGGTGCCTCGACCTGCTGCGGGACGCGCGCGACGAGGCGCCGGACGACCCCCACCGCCACGAGATGACCTCCATGGCGGCCCAGGCGCAGATCATGTGGGCCGAGGCCGTCGGCGGGGTGCCGTCCGGCGACACCCTGGCCGTCCTCACCGGCATCGTGACCTCGGTCCCGCGGGACGAGCCGACCCGGTTCCGGGCGCTGCGCAGCCTGGCCGGCGGCTATGCGATGCGCGCCGGGCAGACCCGCGACGCCGACGACTGGCGGCTCGCGGTCCGCTACGCGCGCGAGATGCTCGACGGCCTGCCGGCGGATGCCTCGTTCACGACGCTCATGCGGATGAGTGCCGGGGGAACGCTGATCCTGGCCGGCCGGGCTCTGGAGGATCCCGGCCTTTCCCGTACGGGCGTGGACCTGCTCGGCGCCGCGCTGCGGGAGCCCGCCGGCCGGCTGCTGCGCGGCCGTTTCCTGGCCACGTACGGCGTGGCGCTGGTGGGACTGCACCACAGCGCCCCGCGTCCGGGCGACCTCGACCACGCGATCGGGGCCCTGCGCGAGGCCAACGAGCTCGCGGCGGCCCAGCCCGGGCAGCGGGGCGCCGCGGAGATCGGCCTGGCCCTGGCCTCGGCGCTGGCCGTGGCCGGCGACCCGGCCGCCGTCGAGACCGGACTGGCGGCGCTGCGGGCCCGGGCCTGGCAGGTGCTGCTGCAGTCCGGCACCCAGAACGCGATGACCGCCGCCCAGCGCAGCGCGACCGACGCCGTCCAGGTCGCGCGGGCGGCACTGCGTTTCGGCGACCGGCGTGGCGCCTGGCTGGCGCTGGAGACCGGCCGCGGTCTCGTCCTGCACGCCGCGACCGTCGCGTCCACGGTTCCCGAGCTGCTGCGCGAGGCGGACGCGGCCGATCTCGCCGAGCAGTGGAGCGCGGATCCGCTGGACGCCGACGGCGCCGGCTGGCGTACCGCCGCCCCGGCTATGCCCGGCGACGCCCGGTTCCGGGCCCTGGGCATCCTCGAGCGGGAGGTCACGCTCTTCGATCCGCCGTCGGTCGAGGCGGTCGGCGAGGCGTTGGCCGAGGTCGGCGCCGACGCACTGGTCTATCTGCTGCCGGGCACGCCCGGCCTCGCGGTGATGGTCGAACGCGACGGCCGGGTCGACACGCTCGACCTGCCCGATCTGACCGGTGACTGGGCGGTTCCGGCGGCCGTCCAGCGAGCCGTGGCGACGCGGGAGCTCGCGCCGATGCGGGTCACGTCGGCGGTCGGGCGCACGCTGACCGACGTGTGCCGCGCCGCCTGGGACTCGGCGATCCGGCCGCTGCTCGACCACTGGCAGGAGAACCACCGCGGCGAGCCCCACCTGGTGCTCGTGCCCGCCGGTGCCCTCGCGACGGTGCCGTGGCACGCCGCGAACGGTTCCGGCCGCTGGGCGATCGACGAGGCGAGTTTCTCGTACGTCGCGTCCGGCCGCCTGCTGGTCGAGGTGGCCGGCCGGGCCGCCCCGCCGCCGGGCGACGTGGGCCTGGTCATCGGCAACCCGGACACCGGCCGCGACGCCGACGCGCTGCCGGAGGCCGGGGCCGAGGCGACCACGATCTTCCGCGAGCACTACGCCCGGGGCCGCTTCTGCGGCCGTCCCAGCGATCCGTTCGTCGCGGCGAGCGGGCCCGGCCGGCCGGAGGACGTCTTCGCCTGGCTGACCGGTGCCGGGACGCCGCCCGCCACGGTGCTGCACCTCGCGTGCCACGGCGTGGTCCGCTCGGACGGGCCCGCCTCGTCGTACCTGTTGCTGGCCGGCGGCGCCCCGGTCTCGGCCGAGGAACTCCTGCGGGCGGCGGCGGCCCGCCCGGCCGGCCGTTCGCTCGGGCTCGTGTCGCTCGCGGCCTGCACCACCCACCGCGCGGGACGCGCCTACGACGAGGCGGTCACGTTGTCGACCGCGTTCCTGGTGGCCGGAGCGACCACGACGGTGGGGTCGCTGTGGCCGGTGCCGGACCGGGAAACGGCCCGGCTCATGGTCGCGTTCCACGGCAACCTGGCCGGCCGCCGGATGCCGCCGCATCTCGCGCTCCGCGAGGCCCAGCGGGCGATGCGCGACGCGGACGACGACACCACGCTCACCCACTGGGCGGGCTTCGTCCATCTGGGACGCTAGCCGCGCTGCGCGTGGATGCGCTCCCACTCGTAACCGGTGAAGGCGAGGCCGGGCAGGTTCCGCTCCCGCTTCATCGCGATTCCGGCGTCGATCAGAGGCAGCGCGGCCGGGATGCGCAGCGCGTCGCCGCTGAAGAGCTCCCAGACCAGGCCGGCCGCGCCGAGCGTCACGAAGCCGCTCCGATCGCCGGCGACGAACTCGGCGAGATCGGTCAGGAAGCCGTCCGGGTCGGCCTTCGCGTCCTCCAGGAACACCGGTAACGGCCGCCACAGGGTGTCGCTGTCGACCCTGATGCTCGACGAGTCGAGCCGGTGCCGGCCGAAGGTCTCCAGCCAGGCGGTCATGTCGGCGGGGAAACGCGATCGGGGTCCCCGGCGGAACAGTCTCATGAGGACTCCTGACGGACCGGTCCGTCAGTAACCGGCATGCGCCCGGGTCGCCTCCCCCGTACCTCCTACGGCTACCTCCCGCCGGCGGACGCCCAGGTGCGCGGCTGGACCTGCAACAACGAGGACTGCGGCACCAGCGAGGAAAAGGTGCCCCGGTCGTGGCCGCACCCGTGCCCGGAGTGCGGGCAACCGGCCGATCCGTGGTTCACCGGGAGGTGGGGCCACGAGGCGCAGATCTTCGAGTACCGGCACCGGGCGGCCACGGCATCCGACCCGAGTCGGCGGAGGGTCGCTGAGGACCAGGCGCGCGTGTGGGCGTACCGGGACGCCGGCCTGCGGGGCGACCGGGCCGGGCTGGCCGAGGCCTGGAAGGCCTGGCGCGCCGCCGGATCCGACTGGACGGCGTACGAGATGGTCATGCTCGCGGCGAGGTACCGGGACTTCTCGCCCGCGGCCGATCTCGTGCTCGAACTTCATCCCGGGGTCGACACCCGCGACGTCGAGAACGACAACACGAGGCGGACGGCCGCCCGCTATTTCGTCGCCATGTGCATCGACCTGCTCACCCAGGAGGCGTTCCTCGACCATCCCCGGGCCGAGGCGGTCGACGCCGCGATGCGGGACATCGCGACACGCGCCGAGGACGCCATGAACCCCAGCCACGAGAAGG
This sequence comes from Actinoplanes sp. NPDC051411, assembly GCF_040682075.1. Classification (NCBI taxonomy): domain Bacteria; kingdom Bacillati; phylum Actinomycetota; class Actinomycetes; order Micromonosporales; family Micromonosporaceae; genus Actinoplanes; species Actinoplanes sp. NPDC051411. Next base: position 10,498 of record NZ_JBFBAD010000172.1, read on the forward strand.
GCTTCCAGCAGATCCGGGAGGTGCGCGACCGGCGCCGCTTCCGCGACCGGATCCGGACGACCCGGGCGGAACAGGTCGAGGGGCTGCCGCCGTTCGGCTGGCCCCGCCCGGACGAGGCCGACGCGGCGATCGAACGCGCGGAGGTCCACGACGACTTCGGCCCCCTCGAGGCGCTGATCTCGGGCCGTGACGACCGGTTGCTCCGGGCCCGCCGCCATGTGCTGCGCGGCGAGCTGTCCGACGCCGTACGGGAATCGGCCGGTGCCGGATCGGCGCCGCGGGCCCTGGCCACCTACGGTCTTCTCCTGGCCCGAACCGACCCGGATGCCCTGGATGTCGCCATCGGCTTGTGCCGGGCCGGCCGGGCGGCCGGTCTGCGCCGCCGGGCGCGAGTCACCCCGGCCGACGCCGCGCTGGCCCGCCTCCTGCTGCTCCGGGCGCTGAGCTCGCACCCCGGGGAAATCGAGGAGGCGGTCCGGCTGATCCGGCGCCGATGCCGGCCGTGGCACCACCCGGGCGCCGACGATCGTCGGCTCTTCCAGGAGGTCCTCGCCGCCCGGGCCGCGCTCACCGGTGAGGACGACGGCGTCCGGCGCCAGATCGCCTGGCGTCGCGCGGTGGACGCGCCCGGCAGCCCCGCGGCCCGGGTCCGGCTGGCCATGGCGTGGGCCGAGTGGGCGGCCGCCACCGGCGTCCCCGAGTTCGCCGCCGACGCCTACGACCGGCTCGTCGCCCTCGCCGCCCAGGACGCCGCCACCCGGCAGACCGCGACGGCGCGGGAGCGGGCGCTCCTGGCCGCCCAGGAGTACGCGGAAGAGGCCGGCTACTGGCTGGCCCGGTCCGGCCGCTATCGGGAGGCGGTTCTCGCCCTGGAGACGGGACGCGCGGTGGCCGACTCCCGGGACGAGATCACCTATCCGGACGTCACCGACCAGACCGGCGACGGCGCCATCGTCTACCTGGCCGCCGCCCGGGCCGGCGGCTACGCCCTGGTGATCGCCGCGACCCACGATCCGCAATACGTCGACCTGCCCACGCTCGACCGCGATACGGTCGCCGGCCTCGTCGGCCGCTTGTTCGACCCGGACCACGGGGTGACCCGTCGCGCCCGCGAACTCGCCCCGATGGCGGCCGGCCGGGCCCCCGACGCGATGGCGTCCGCCATGCGCACCCTGTGGACCGGCGGCCTGAACCGGCTCGTCCTGCTGAGCGCCCGCGGCCGCATCGTGACCCTGGTCCCGGTCGGCCTGCTCACCCTGCTGCCCCTGCACGCGGCCGGCCGGCCACCCCACCCGACCGAGTTCGAACCCGACTACCGGCACCTCGGGCAGCACTCGGCGATCCGCTACGTACCGAACGCCCGCGCCCTGCGACGGTCCCGGGCCACGGCCCGCGAACTCGCCGGACGACCCGGGAAGCTGCTCGCCATCGACGCGCCGGACGGGCCGGGCGGCGACCATCTGCGGCACGTCGCCCGGGAGACCGCCGAGGTGGCCGGCCGCTGGACCGGCGACCCGGCCCGCCCGATCCACGGGTGCACCTGGGACGAGTTCCGCACCGCGGCCGAACACCACACGGTCTGGCATCTGGCCTGCCACGGCGACGCCGAACCGGCGGAGATCCTCCAGAGCCGCCTGTTCTTCGCCGACCGGGCCGTCACGCTGGCCGAGCTGGCCACGCACCTGAAACCGCGGCCGCACCGGCTGGCCGTGCTGTCGGCCTGCCGCACCAACCTGGTCGGCGCCGCCCTGCCGAACGAGGTGGTGGGCCTCCCGTCCGCCCTGCTGAGAATCGGCTTCGCCGGCGTGATCGCGACCAGCTGGGCGGTCGACGACCTGGCCACCACCTATCTGATGACCGCGTTCTACCAGTTCTGGTGCGGTGAGGGCGACGATCCGGCGGTCGCCCTCGGCCGGGCTCAGCACTGGCTGCGCACGGCGACCCGCTCCGGCCTGGCCACGCTGCTGCCCGGCCCGACGCCGCCGGGCGGCGAGCGCGACTGCCCGTACGCTGACCCGCGCTTCTGGGCCGCGTTCGCGTACACCGGCGCCTGAGCGGGGCCTTCAGATGGTTCACAGCTTCGACAGCCGTCAAGACAGGCGGGGAGCCCGTACGCTTGAACGGCACGCAACCTGCGGCAACCCTCAGAGGGAGGCTGGAGCAAAGTGAAATCTTCCAACCCGGTGCTCTCGCGCCTGGGCCGGGCCGCTGAGCAACAGCGGGCCGGATACGGGGCCTATGGCCCTCCGGGTGAGCCGGGCTACGGCCAGCCATATCCGACGGCCGCTTACCCGGCCGCCCCGCCGGCCGTCCAGCCCATGACCATCGACGACGTGGTCGTCAAGACGGTCACGCTGCTCGGGCTCACCGGCATCGCCGCGATCGCCGCGTGGAACCTGGTGCCCGACGGCTTCACCGGTGCGGCCTGGATCGGCGCGGCGGTGGTCGGACTGGCTCTCGGTCTGATCATTTCGTTCTCGCGGAAGGCCAACCCGGCGCTCGTCATCGCGTACGCGATCGTCGAGGGTGTCCTGGTCGGCATGGTCAGCAAGACCTACCAGGAGTTCTTCGGCTACCGGGGCATCGTCCTCCAGGCGGTGGTCTCGACCTTCGGCGTGTTCTTCCTGATGGCGGCGCTCTACAAGTTCAAGGTCATCCGAGCCACACCGAAGTTCACCCGCGGCCTGATCGCCGTGATCGGCGGCCTGTTCGCGGTCATGCTGATCAACTTCGTGCTCTACCTTTTCGGCGTCAACACCGGCCTGCGTGACAGCGGCCCGGTGGGCATCATCTTCAGCCTGGTCTGCATCGTGGTCGCGGCGCTCAGCTTCATCCTCGACTTCGACCAGATCGAGCAGGGCATCCGCCAGGGCCTGCCGCAGCGCTATTCGTGGATCTGCGCGTTCGGCATCCTGGTCGGCCTGATCTGGCTCTACCTCGAGATCCTGCGCCTGCTGAGCTATCTGCAGGGCAGCAGCCGCGACTAGCACCCGTGACAGTTCGTCGACGCCCGGCCCGTCTCCCCACGGGCCGGGCGTTGTCCGTTCCGGCCGGGGCGCTGTCCTAGGGTCGTCTCGTGACTGAATTCGCCACGTCCGTGGACCGCCTGCACAACCAGGTCCGCCACTGGGAGCAGGGCCGCTGGTGGTCGCGCACCCCGGGAGCTTCGGCCACCCGCGGCGACCTCATGTATGCCCTGATCCAGCAGTTGGCCGACCTGGGCGCGGACGCCGAGCACCGGCCGCGCCGCCCGGTCCCGCGCGAGCACGACATGGTGCTGCCCGACCAGTTGCGGGTGCTCGCCGATGACCTTCTGGCGGCCGCCCCACCGGCGGCGCTGCTCGCCGAGGCCGCAGCGGCCGTCGACGAGCTGCGTGTCGGGATCTAAGGCCGGTCGGAGGCGAGCCGGCCGTAGGTGACGTCGTCCAGGAACGCGCCGTCGACCCAGCCCGCCTGCCGCCGCATGCCCTCCTCGGTGAACCCGGCCCGGACGGCGGTCGCCCGCATGGCGGCGTTGTCGGCCAGCGTCTCGATCTGGATGCGGTGCAGGCCACGGATCTTGAAGCCGTAGTCGCACAGCACCCGCACGATGTCGACCGCCAGGCCGCGGCCGCGGGCGCCCGGCAGCAGGGCGAGGCCGAGTGACGCCGAACGGTTGTGCAGGTCGATGCCCCACAGCCCGCACTCGCCGGCCAGTTCGTCGCCGTCCAGGGTGACGACCGAGAAGATCGCGTTTCCCTCGTCGTGGTCGCCCACGGCGTAGAACTCGCCGGCGCGGCCCGGGGAGACCGGCCGCCAGGGCCGCACCGCGGCCCGGGAGTAGTTCAGGACGTCCTCGTACAGCTCGCGCTGCAGGACCGGGACATCCGACTCGACACGGGCGCGCAGCCCGACCTTGGGACCTCGAAGCATGCTGACCTTCTAGCCGCTCGACGGCCCGTGATCAAGTCGATTAACGCCGGAAAGGCGGGTACCGCCGGGCGCGGCGTTGGCCCGGCGGTACCAGATGTGCCCACACGAATGCTCACAGGAGAGCTGGCGGCAATATCCCTCCCGAATTCACGTCGTTCACCGTCGTGCGATGAGCGTCAGCGGTGGCCGCCGCCGCGGTGATCGTTGCCACCGTGGTGGTCGTTGCCACCGTGGTCGTTGCCGCCGCGGTGATCGTTGCCGCCGCGGTGATCGTTGCCACCGTGGTGGTCGTTGCCACCGTGGTGGTCGTTGCCGCCGTGGCCGCGAACCGGCCCGTGGTTGTTGCCCCGGAACGCGCCCGCCCACACGGGACGGAACTGGACCGGGAAGCCGCCGATGGCGCGGAAGGGCACCCCGAACCCGCCCCGGTCCCAGTCGTCGCCGCTGGCGACCTGGAGGGCCCACGCGCCGCTCCGCGCGCCGATGCGCATGATGGTGCAGTTGTGGTCGTCCCAGTGGCCGGTACGCTCGCCAAACTGGCCGGCCAGCTCGCACTCCTGCAGGTTCCGGTAGTAGCCGACGATGTCGACACCGGAGCGCCACTGGACCTGCTTGACCACCTGCTTGCTCTCCGGAGTGGCGGTCGGCGTCGCCGCGTTAGCCGGTCCGGCGCCGGTCGCCAGGGCAGCGAGGAGACCGAAGCCGCCCATGGTCAGGATGCGGGTGAGCTTTTTCATCGCGATTCCTTTCATGCGGTGTTCCGCGGTGCATTTCGTGAGGGAAAACCCGATTCGCACTACGTCGGTTGTCGCCAGAATGACCGCCACCGGATGACCGTTCGGAGGACAGTTTTGGTGGTCTTCGTACGCATACGCCAGATGTGGCCGAAGTGCGAGCATCACTTGTATTTCGCGGGCTTTCCTACTGCTTTCGCGCTCAGTAACCAGATGATTACTCGTTAGATGTAGTACAAACAGATGTTCCAGTCGGCCGATCGCACCGGACTGACCGCCCTTCGTATTGCCCCCGGCACCTGAAATCCCGACGAGTAGCTGACCGAGAGTCGGTCGTGCTCGTCGGTACTAACTCGAAATAGTGCAGATCCGCTTTTGTGCCCCATTGCTTTGCGACTTGTCCGCTGATAGCAGTGGGCCAAAATACGGAAATAGACTGTCATGACGGACCCAGTCGCCTCTGGCATCTTGATGGCATGCCGAAAACGTCTGGCTTTTGTTGGATAATCTTGCCGCCGTCATTTTGTGCACTGTGGACACAACGCGTGCGGCGTCGGCCGGCACCCCCGTAGAAAAACGTGATCGCGGTTTCCGCGCCAAGAACGATCACCCAGATCTCTGGGGCGACGAGCATTCGGGGGACTTCCAACAGAATTTCGGTGCTTCCGGACCGGCCGCCCTCGAGCGGGGTAGAGGGCCGAGCCACCGGCCAGGTAAAACGCAGCAAGGAATCGAACGTGATGGAACTCAGCAACATCGCTCTTCCCGCTCGCTGGCGAGCGGCCTACCGGGCAGCGCTGGCACTACTGGAAAGCGACCAGCCGTACAGCGACCCGTCGGACCCCGTCACTCGCGCACGAGTGCAACGTCTGCGCACGGATACCCGCCGGTGGATTCGCGAGCAGAAGATGCTCGCATCCGCCGGCGTTCTTCCACCCGTGCAGACCTTCTTCATCGCGCAGATCCCGGACAACTGGCGAGAGATCGATCTGCGCCGACGCCAGCGTCGGCGGTCGTGAACCGGAGGATGACCGCGCGAGGATGAACGACAAAAAGCGTCTGAACCGCGATTCGTCGCGGTTCAGACGCTGACACAATCGATCCCGCTCAGCTCACTTCGGGACAGCCGACCGGTCCGCCGGGCCGCTGCACTTCGATCTCCGGCATCTCGCCGGCTCCGGACTGTTCGATCCAGAGCGCCCGTAGTTGGGTGTGCATGAACGAGGCGAGCCGATGGCGATAGTCGGCGTCGAACATCGCGAGCGCCTCGATCTGCTTCTGCAGCGCCTCGCGCCGGATCGCCAGGCTTCCGACGGCGTCCTCATAGCGCTGCTTCGCCCGAAGATCCAGCTGCTCGGCGCGCTCGTGGCCGCCGGCCACGATCCGGTCGGCCTCGGCGCGCGCGCCGGCGAGCGTGGACTCGGCCTGACGGCGGATCTCGGCCGCCTGCGCGTCGGCGTCGCGACCGCGGAGCTCGGCGGCGGACCGGGCCTCGTCCCGGAGCCGGTTCGCCTCGGCGCGGACCTTTTCGGCGTACGAATGTGCCTCGAGCCGGATCTGCTCGGCCGAGGCCAGAGCCTCGGACCGGACCTGTTGCGCGTGCCGGTTGGCCGCGGTGATGTGGTTCTCGGCCGTACGTTGCGCCAGGGCGAGAACCTGAAGCGCCTCGTCGGGCGACATCAGAGCCGGCGCCGGCGAGGCCGCGTCCGCCGCCGTGATCACCGGAACCACGACGGTGGCACTGCCGATGGCACTGCGATGGAGCGTTACCTTGACGCGTTCGGCTCTTTGATCGTCATTCACAACCGTCTCCATGATCCTCGGCGAGGTGTGTGCGGTGATCACCTGATGCGGTGGTGAAACACGCGTCATGATCCATTCCCGACGGCCGCGATTCCCGTGACCGACGCGGCCGGAGCCGCGATGAGACAACGTGACGGGAGTCCGAGGGGTTGCACGGAACCGGTCCTGCCGGCGTCGGGATACATGCGCGAATGCTGGCAAAATCCCACAAAGTTGGCAAAGCGGATCGTTCTGTTCGCGGGAAATTCAGCCTTTCAGCGTCGAATCGGCGCCCCGCGGAATGGGGAGCCTACGAGCGCCCTCGTCCGAACAGGCAACGATGTATTTCTGAACGGGCGAGTGGGCCGGTCGGAAGCGGAATGGCCGGCCTCGGCACCGGGACCCTACGCTGTTGGGATTAATGCGTACGGGTGGACCTGGCTGAAGGGTCGGCGAGTACAACGACGCGTACCGCTGAATGCCCGCGTTCATTTCCATCTGTTGTTCAGATGACGCTCCGCGGCGAGCGGGCCAGGATCCGAACAAATGCGAGGGAGTCGAGCCATGCGAGACGCCGACCTCACCGACGGCCGGCGCGGCCGGGAGCTCTCGTACGCCGGCGACCGCTGGCGACCCCTCGCCCAGCAACTCGCGGCCCGGTTCGCGGTGGCCGGGGGCAGTGACGAGGGGATGATCCGGGCGGCCGTCGAGGTGATCCTCGACGTCGAACGCCGCCTCGGTGCGCGAGGGCCGGAATGCTCGTCATTGGTCGTACCGCTCGTCATCCGGGCTCTGCGGCGGCACCGGCGCGAGCGGTTCGGGAGGCCGGAATCCGCCTCGCCGTTCCCGGCCCTGCAGGTGGCGATCGCGGCCGCCGAGAGCGAGTTGTGCGCGCGCCTGCGCCGGTCGCCCACCGTCGACGAGGTCGCCGACCACCTGCATGTGGCCGAGCATCAGGTCATCGCCGGGCTGGAGGCCGGATGGTCCGCCGGTTCGAGCGTGGTCGCGACCGGATGAAACCTGACGCCCGGGCTCGGCCGATCGGTCAGCCACGGACGTCCTTTTGCCCCTCAACGGTGGACCCGCGACCGAAATCCCGCGTTGTCGAATGCGCGTTTTTCGTCTCGCAAGAAGCGGTTCGTGAAGCGATTGGGGACCATTCCCGTAGCGGCGCGCCCTTAACCGGCAGCGGGTGCCGGCGGCACCGTGAATCGCGACGCGAACTACCCGGGGATTCCCGGATCCGGCGAACGGGAATCCCCGGTTCACAGCATGATCAAGGATGGATCGACGTGGCAGGTAACAATGACCGCCCCCGGTAACGGCCCCCTTTTCCTCGCCCTCACGCTCAGCCTTCTCATGTCCAGTGCCTATGCCCTCGGGCGGATCCATCAGTGGCACCGGCACGGTCTCGAGCGGGACGAGGCTTACCGCCGGGGATACGACAAGGCCTCGGTGTCGATTCTCAGCATGATGACCCGCCAGAGCCCGGCCGGCGCCGGCGGCCTTTCCGTCGATCGGCCACGGGCCCACCCGGCCCGGCTTCACCCGCCCCGGATCTACCCCCGGCGGCCGGAGGAGTGCGACCGCACCGGCATCTGAACGCCCAACGGGACTTTCCTGAACCGTCCGGGTCCGCGACCACCTCCACCGCGGACCCGGACGAGGTAATGGGGGGCGCTCCACCGAGAACCCGGTGGGGGCCCCCAATCGTCGTGGCCCGGCGCCC
>NZ_JBFBAD010000173.1:0-18634 GCF_040682075.1 Actinoplanes sp. NPDC051411
TACCCCCCCGGGCCTGTCTTGGGGGGGGCGGGTTTGGGATGGCCGGGGGGGGCGCGTACCTTCTCGACCCGCCCCCCCCGGCCGGTGGGCCGCCGGGCCCGGGCTGGTACCGGTGCCCATGGCGCTGGAAATTCGTTACGTCTCCGGGGCAGCCCGCCGGCCGGGTGATCTCAGCGCAGGGGCGGGTTGGCGTCGTTCACGAGCTCGAGGGCCTGCTGCGGGAACCACGCGCCCGCGGCGGGGTCGGCGGTGTTGCCGCGCGCCGGGTCGAGGCCGGAGCCGGTGCCGCGGTCGCACTGACCGTCGGACTGGCCGGGCGTCTTCACCCAGAGGAACGCGTCGGCGAGCGGGTCACCGGTGCCGGTGGTGGGCCGGATGCCCAGCCCCCGGTCCGGCGGGTTGCACCAGGTCTGCGGGTCGGGCCAGGTGTTGCCGGCCGGCGGTGTCCACGGGCCTTGGCCGTTGCGACTGGTGTCGACCACGAAGTGGGCCAGCTTGCTCGGGGAGACCGTGCCGACGTTGGCGTCGTACCAGGCGTCGCTGAGGCCCCACGTGCTGAAGTCGTTCGGGTCGGCCGGGTAGTACTGGCTGGCGCAGTTGGTGAGAGCGCCGCCGGTCGAGCCGTAGTAGATGCACTTGGAGATCCAGTCGCCGAACTTGAGCTGCCGCTCGGTGGTCTCGTAATTCGACACGTTCAGGAAGAAGCCGTCGGCCTTGGCGACGCCGGCCTTGATGAGCCGGTCGGCGATGTCACCGACGCCGAGCCAGGCGCTGTGCGTGCCGTCGAGGTAGACGCTGGTGTGCGGCAGTGACTTGAGCTTGTTCACGGCGTAGTTGAGCATCGTGAACCGGTCGGTGGCCGCGGTGGCCGGGTCGGCGTCGGCCGGCTGGCACCATTCCAGGGAACCGTTGATGGTCGTGTACCACGGGATGATGCCGAGGCTGTCGGGCTCCAGCATGACGGCGGCCTGGTTACGGCCGATCCCGGCCGCGAAGGCGTCGATCCACGCCTCGTAGTCGGCGATGTTCGCCGCGCCGCCGGCCGAATACTGCGAACAGTCCCGGTACGGGATGTTGTAGGCGACCAGGACGGGAACGGTGTGCCGGGCGGCCGCCGCCCGCACGTCGGTGGCGACCGAGCGGGTGAGGCTGCTCCCGGATCCGCTGGTGAACCAGACGGCCTGGGGCGTCGCGACCATCTGAAGGATCTTGGCGGCGTCGGCGAAGTCATGGGCGACCGCGAGCTGCTTGATCTGCTGGACCGCGCCGGGGTCCGGCGGCGGGGTGTAGAAGCGGGTGTGGTCGGCGATCGCGGCCTGAGCGGGACTGCTCAGCGCGAACGCTGTCACGAGGGTGGTCACCGCTGCCACCGCGCTGGTGAGTGCGCGGCGGCGGGCATGGTGGAGGTGCACGCTCTGCTCCTCTGTTGTCGAGGAAACGGTGGAGGGAACCCGCTGGGAGCGTTCCCAGCGTTTTACCGAAGCTCCGCCATTGATCGACCCTTGTCAACCCTGAAGGGCCGTCGCCCGGCCGGCCCCGGCGGGGGAGCGGGCATTGATCAGGCGGAGATGAGGCGGTCGGCGGTTTCCCGGTTGACGTGCAGGTTCCAGTAGAGGCGTGCGATGTCGTCGGGATGCTTGGGTTTGGCGTCGTGCGGAGTGCCCGGGGTTCCGGCTATCCATGCGCCGATCGCGACGTGCCCGGCGTAGATTCCTCTGTCGGCCAGCGCGCTGTTGAGGGTGACAACCCACTTGCGGAGAGCTGCGCCGGCCATTCCGGCACCAACGAACATCGGTACGGGAATGACCGAGGATGCGCCGGTGGTGTAGAGAAGTGTTCCGGCGCCGGCCGCCAGCATTGTCGGCAGCACCGTGCGTGTCGCGGTGATCGCCCCGTAACAGATGCTCTCGATCTGAGGTGCGAGGTCGTCCACGCTGACGTCCAGCGCTCCGGTGTTGCGTACGGCTTCGCTGTTTCCGGCCGGCGGGGCGGAGTAGTGCATCACGTCGATCGCGCCGAGCCGTTCCGCGGCGTTGTGCAGGGCCGCCGCCAGAGCGGCACGGTCGGTGACGTCGGCGGGGAAGCTTGCCGTGTTGACACCTTCGGCCGTCAGCTCGTCGGTGAGCTCACCAAGTCGTTGCTTCGAGCGAGCGATGAGGGCTACATCGAAGCCCTGATGGCCGAAGATCTTCCCAAGGGACAGGCCGAGGCGCGCCCCGGCGGCGACGAGCGCAATCGCGGGCATGGTGGTCTCCTTCGACAGGATGTCGGCCGCCGGACATGTCGACGGGCCGGCATTCACCTCATCATCGGTTCCGGCAGCGCGTCCAAGACCGGCCGGGACGCGATCGATAACCTGTATGAATGGATCGGTTGGAGACGCGGGAGCTGGCGTATTTCTCGGCGGTTGCCGAGGAACTGCACTTCGGCCGCGCCGCGACCCGGCTGGGCATCGCGCAGCCCGCACTGTCCAAAGCGATCCGGCAACTGGAGCGCAAGCTGGGCGTCACCTTGTTCGAGCGGACCAGCCGGGCGGTCGCGCTGACCGAGGCCGGCCGCATATTGACTCGCGAGGCCCATGTCGTGTTGGAGGCGGTGTCCGCCGCGGCGGCGCGGACCCGGCGGGCCGGCAACCGTGAGCCGCGCTTGTTGCTCGCCATGAAGCCGGGCGGTGACGGGGGCCTGCTTCCGGGCATCCTCGCCGCGTACGAACGCGAGCCGGACGTATTGCCGGCCGAGGTGGTCTTCGATGCTGACAGCGCTCGTACGCTGCGCGAAGGGCGGGCCGACGCGGCACTGCTGTACGCACCGCCCGACGATCTGCAGGGGCTCGACACCGAAACACTGCTGACCGAAGCACCGGTCGCTGTGCTGCCGGCATCCCATCCACTCGCGCACCGGTCGAGCCTGCGGATGGCCGATCTTGCAGGTGAAAACCTGCACCGCAAGCCCAGCGGTTCCAACGATGCCGGCGGGACGGACAGCCTCAGCACCTTGATGCACCTGGTCGCCCTCGGACGCAAGGTCGCCGTGTTACCGCGGGTACTGACTACGCCGCTACGCGACGATCTCACCGCGGTACCGGTGGCCGGCGTCCCTCCAGTCGTCCTTCTGCTCGCCTGGCCCGCGCACAGCACATCCCCGTCGGTGGCTGCTCTCGCCCGCGCAGCCACGGCCGCTACTCAGGCAACCGATTCGCAGGATGGTTCGCTGTTCAGGCTTTGAATGAGTGAAGGGCGGCCCGGGCCAAGGTCTGTTCGGCGTCGTACTCTCGGAAGGTGCTGACCCGGTGGAATCCCAGGCGGGCCGCGAGTCCGAGCGAGCGCGCGTTGGCTGTCTGGGTCACGACGACGACCGGCTGGTCGGGGAGTTCGTCGGCCGCGGCGCGCAACGCGGCGGTGGTGGCCTCGAACGCCAGGCCCGCGCCCCAGGCGTCGGGCCGCAGCAGGTAACTCAGCTCCAGTTCTTCGCCGTCCTCGGTGACGTGACCGGGCAGCTCGGCGGCCCGGCGTTTGAGCTCCACGGTTCCGATGAGGTCGTCGGTGGCCTTGTCGGCGATGATGAAGCCGCCGGGATTCGGGGTCGCGTTGGCTGCGCCGCCGATCGCGTCAAGGCGCTGCTCGACAGTCTCCCGGGGACGCGTGCCGCCGAGGTAGGCCCAGACCCGCGGGTCGGTCTGCAGCTCGATGAGCCTTTCTCGATCGGCGTCGCGTGCCTTGCGCAGCAGGAGCCGGTCTGTTGCGATCTCGACGGCGGACAGCATCGACAACCGGCTCATATAGCCCTTCCCCTGCTGGATGCGACGAGGTCCATCAGATCACCTCACCGCAACGTCGACGATGCGCCCGACGCCGGGATGTGTGCGTACACCGTCACCGGTTTCTAGCATGGGGGGATGGCGGGGGAGTTCCTGTGGGACGTGGCCGGCCCGGGCCGCCCGATTCGGACACCCGGCGTGGCGATGGCCGGGTTTGCCGACCGGGGGCGGAATCCGGCCGGCCTGCGGCTGATCCCGCATCCCGCGGTCACCGTCGCGTTGATGTTCGGGCCGGCCGAGGTGGTGATGGCCGACGCGGCCGGGCGGGAGCGCCGGGGCAGCCTCGTCGCCGGCATCGGCTGGCAGGGCACCGTCGGCATGCGGCAGGCGGCCGGCATGCGGTGTGTGCAGGTGCGTCTCTCGCCGGTGGTCGCCCGGGGGATTCTCGGGGTCGGGCCGAGCGAACTGGGCGGCGAGCTGGTCTCCCCGCGTGACCTGTGGGGCCGGGAAGCCGCCGAGTTGTGCGAGCGGCTGAGCGAGCGGGCCGGGTGGGATGAGCGGTTCGCGTTGACCGACGACTGGCTGGGGCGCCGGGTCGCGCGGAGGCCTGTTGACCGGGAAGTGGCCTGGGCCTGGCGGCGCATCTCCGGGAGCCGGGGCCTGGTCCGGATCGAGGACGTCGCCGAGCAGGTCGGCTGGAGCCGGAAGCGGCTCTGGGCGCGCTTCCACGCTCAGGGCGGGTTGCCACCGAAGCAGGCGGCGAAGCTGGTCCGGTTCGACCGGGCCGCGCACCGGCTGGCCGAGGGGCACGGGCCGGCGCATGTGTCGGCCGACTGCGGGTATGCCGACCAGTCGCATCTTCACCGGGATGTCATGGCGTTCACCGGCACGACGCCGGTCTCCGTCGCGCGGGAGCCCTTTCTCGCGGTTGACGAAGTGGCCTGGCCGGGGCGCGTACGCCCGAAGGCCGCGCGACGGGAAGCGCGGGCGACCCGGTAAGATTGCTTCGCCCAGCAAATATTGCCCCCGCAAGGAGTACCAGTGAGTGACCTCAACCTGTTGGTGGTCGTGGCGAGCACCCGGCCCGGGCGGATCGGCCTGCCCGTGTCGCAGTGGTTTGTCGAGGCGGCGAAGGAGCACGGCGGTTTTCAGGTGACCGTGGCCGATCTGGCCGAGGAGAACCTGCCGTTCCTGGACGAGCCCCACCACCCGCGGCTGCGCAATTATCTGCACGACCACACCAAGCGGTGGAGCGAGAAGGTGGCGGCGGCCGACGCCATTGTCTTCGTCATCCCGGAATACAACTATGCGCTCGGGGCCTCGCTGAAGAACGCGCTCGACTATCTGCACCACGAGTGGAACTACAAGCCGGCCAGTGTGGTGAGCTACGGCGGGGTGGCCGCCGGCACCCGATCGGCCATGGCGCTGCACGACGTGGCGTACGCGCTGAAGCTTTTCATGGTGCCGGAGGCGGTGAACATCCCGTTCGTGCGCAATTTCCTCGGCGACGACGGGCAGATCCACCCGAACGATGTGATGACCGCCGCCGCCAAGGGGATGCTCGACGAATTGCAGAAGGTCGCGCCCGTCCTCAAGCCGCTTCGGCAGCGGTAACGGAATAGAGGACGACCTGGTCCGGGTGCACGCGGGGGCATGCCACGCCGAAATGGATGAGCGCCGCACCGGTGAGGATCAGGTCGTCGCTCCACCACGCCGGCCGGGAAACGGCGACGTCGGTGAATAGCGGCCGCACCCGGTAACGGCGCCGGAGGTCCAGGCCCCGGAAACGCATCCGGGCCGGCGGATCGGGATAGGGACTGGCCAGCGTGGCCATCGCGAAAAGGGCCCTTTCGCGGCCCGGCGCCACCACGCCGTGCACCATGACGTCCGGACCGTAGCCGTCCAGTCGGACCAGGTCGCCGCCGAGCAGGAGGCCGCGCCCGGTCTTGAAGAAGGCGACCCATTCGGCGAGTTCTTCCAGCGCGGCCGGCGAGGCACGGGTCAGGTCCCATTCGATGCCGAGGTGGCCGAAGATCGCGGTCGCGCCGCGGAAGGCCAGGTCGTGCCGCCGGCCGGTGGTGTGGGAGCGGTCCGAGGCGATGTGCGAGCCGAGGTATTCCGGCGGGACCAGCTGGGTCGTCCAGCGGAGCATGTGCTGGCGGTCGTGCGGGTCGATGTTGTCGGAGACCCAGACCCGGTCGGTCCTGGTCAGCACCTCCAGATCGATGCGGGCGCCGCCGGACGAGCACGATTCGATCTCGAGCCCGGGGCGGAATTCCCGGATCTCGTCGAGCAGACGGTAGAAGGCCAGGGTCTGCGCGTGGACGCCCGGTGATCCCGTCGGCTGCGTCCCCGCCTCGATCAGATCCCGGTTGTGGTCCCACTTGATGTAATCGATGTCGTACTCGCCGAGAACGGCGAAGATCTGTGCCCTGACGTGTTCGTAGGCCGCCGGAATGCCGATGTTGAGCACCTGTTGATGCCGCGACTCGACCGGCCAGGACTGTCGCGCCGCCATGATCCAGTCGGGATGGGCGCGGGCGAGGTCGGAATCGGGATTCACCATTTCCGGCTCGAACCACAGCCCGAACTGCATTCCCAGCTGCTTCACCCGGTCGATCAGCGGGTGCAGTCCCCGCGGCCACACCTCGGGCGACACCACCCAGTCGCCGAGCCCGGATGTGTCGTCGCGCCGTGACCCGAACCATCCGTCGTCGAGCACATAGCGCTCGACCCCGGCCGCCGCCGCCCGCTCGGCCAGATCCAGCAGGCGCGCCAGATCGTGGTCGAAATAGACGGCCTCCCACACGTTCAGCGTCACCGGCCGCGCCGGGTCGACCGGATTCGGCCGGCTCCGCAGATGCTGGTGGAAACGTCGTGCGACCTCGTCGAGCCCGTCCCCGAAACTGCCGTAGACCCACGGCGTGCGGTAGGACGACCCGGGCGCCAGGCGTACCTCGCCCGGCAGCAGCAATTCGCCGCCGCCAATGCGCTGCTCGCCGGTGGAGACCCGCTCGGCGTAATGGATGTGGTTTCCGCTCCAAGCGGTGTGCACGGCCCAGACGCGGCCGCTTCCGAACCCGAACCCCGGCTCGCCGGCGTGCAGCACATAGGCGCTGTCGGCCCCCGTGCGCCCCTTCCGGTTTTCCCGCACGTGGGCCCCGGTGCGCAATTCGCCGCGTTGCGGCACCCTTTCCAGGTTGTGCCGGCCGCCGAAGTCGAGAATCTCGCTCGCCTCGGCCGGCAGCGGAAAAGACAGAACCAAATCATTGATTCCGTACGCCGAGGAACCGCGATTGCCCAATTCCGCCCGCGCCCGCAGGATGCCGGTCGGCAGCAGTTCCAGTTCGAGGCTCAGCGCGAGCCGCCCGGAGTCGTCGACCGCCTCCGCCTCGATCCGGTTGTCCCCGGCCCGCACGCCGGTGAGCGCGAACGACGGCGACCACCCGGAGCCGTCCGGGAACGCCCCGCTGAGCCCCGGCCGCCCGGTCCACCCGGTGTGGTGCTCGGGCAGCACGGCCACCCGCGGCGGCACGTCGACGTTGTTGGTGCCGGCCACCGGCTCGGCCGCCCGCACCATCGCCGCCGCCTGCCCGTCGTCGATCCCGGGCAGCTCCGGCCCCCAGTACGCGACGACCGGCAGCCCCGGCCCGGCCGTGTCGACCAGCACCGTGACCCCGGCGGCGGACATTGTCACGACATTCATCGGCGCTCCTCGAATCGCGTCTCCGGCCCCCGCCCCGAATCGTATGGTGATCAACGATGAACGCGACCGGCGGCCGCGGCGCGTGGTCGATGGTCCGCTCCCGTATCAGCCGGTATTAGATGGCAGAGTGAGCGATCCTCAGCTGCTTTCCGCCTGGGCGGGTCATTGGACCGGGACCGGGACCGGGGTCACGGTCATCCTCCCGCCGCCCGGGACGGTCGGCTCCGGAGAGGTACGGGGCGGGGCCCCGGCCACCCGCGAGTTCGCCCTGCTCGACCCGTCCCGCACCGTCGACCGGGTCGACGCCGTGGTGCTCTCGGGCGGTTCCGCGTTCGGCCTGGCCGCCGGGGACGGCGTGGTTGGCCTGCTGCGCGAGCTGGCGGTCGGCTTCCCGACCCCGCTCGGCCCGGTCCCGATCGTCGTCGGCATGTCGATCTTCGACGGCTCGGTGGCGGGCGCCCCGCCGGACGCGGTGAGCGGCCGCCGGGCGGTCGTGGCCGCGATGAGCGGCGAGGAGTTCACGACCGGCGCGGTCGGCGCGGGCGCCGGTGCGACGACCGGCAAGTGGCGCGAGCGGCTCGACCCGGGCGGCGTCGGGTTGGCGGTCTCCTCGGTCGGTCCGGCCTCCCTGGCCGCGGTCGCCGTGGTCAACGCGTGGGGCGACGTGACCGGCCCGGACGGCCGGCCGGTGTTCGCCGGCTCTTCCGAGGAGGACCCGCCGGTCGCCGGGAACCCGTTCGAGATGGCCAACACCACGGTCGCGGTGCTGCTGACCGACGCCAGGCTGAGCAAGGCCGACTGCTATCTGCTCGCCCAGAGCGGGCACACCGGTTTCGCCCGGGCGCTGAATCCGGCTCATTCGCGGTTCGACGGCGACGCCGTGGTCGCGCTGGCGACCGGCGAGGTCGCCGAGGAGGTCAACCTCGACCTGCTGCGCGTGGCCGCCGCCTCGACGATGGCCGACGCCATTCGCAACGCGGTCAACCGGTAGTGCTGGCTTATATAAGAAGGCACTGATAGAGTCCGGCTGTGCATGCGTTCGACGTGCTCGGCGACCCGGTGAGGCGCCGCATCCTGGAGCTGCTCGCCGACGGCGAGCAGACCTCGGGCGCGGTCACCGAGGTCATCCGGGCCGAGTTCGGGATCACCCAGCCGGCCGTCTCCCAGCACCTGCGGGTGCTGCGCGACAACGGCTTCGCCACCGTCCGGCCGGACGGGGCGCGCCGGCTCTACGCGGTCGACGACACCGCGCTGCGCGAGGCCGACGCCTGGCTCGACCGGTTCCGGCGCTTCTGGACGCCGCACCTGACCGCGATGGCCACCGAGGTGGCCCGCGGCAAACGTCAGCGACGACTTGCCGATGAGGGGAACGACCGATGACCGATGCCCGGCAGCACATCACCAGCGTGCGCCGCACGTTGGGCACGCGCACGCTCGAGGGCGGCGAGGCGCGGGTGCAGACGATCAGCCAGGTCTACGACACCGACCAGGACGACCTGTGGGACGTGGTGACCAACCCGTCGCGCATCGCGCGCTGGTTCCTGCCCGTCGAGGGCGAGCTCAAGCTGGGCGGCCACTACCAGCTGACCGGCAACGCGGGCGGCACGGTGACGGCCTGCGACCGCCCCCACGGATACGCCGCGACCTGGGAGTTCGGCGACATGGTGAGCTGGATCGAGGTGCGGCTGACGCCCGAGGGCCCGGGCCGCACCCGCTTCGAGCTCGAGCACGTGGCGCACGTCGACGACGAGATGTGGCAGCAGTTCGGGCCGGGGGCGACCGGGCTCGGCTGGGACTCGGGCTTCTGGGGCCTGGCCAAGCATCTCGGCGACCCGTCGGCGGTGCCCGACAACGCCGACGTGGCGTCCTGGCTCGCCTCCGACGAGGGCCGGGCGATGCTGCGGGGCAGTGCCGACGGCTGGGCCGGGGCCGAGATCGCGGCGGGCGGCGACCCGGCCGAGGCCAAGCGGCACGCCGACACGTCCTACGCGGCGTACACCGGAGGCTGATCACCCGGCGTTTCGGCGAGCGATCCGGCGATCGGGCGGTACCTTAGGCGGGCCGCCCGATTTGTCCGGATCTGAGGCGAGCGACGACGCTCGCCGGAAAGCCGATACCCATGAATATCCGCCGCGCCGGCCTGGCCGTGCTCGCCGCGAGTGCCCTGACTCTGCCCCTGCCCACCGCCGCCCGCGCCGGCCGCCCCGCAAGCCCGGCCGGGCACGCCACCTCCGTGTCCGGACCGGCCGCCGCGCGCGGCGCCGCCCCGGGCTGGCCGCTGCCGGTGCCCGACGTCTCCGGCCTGCTGCCCGGCCTGTACGCGGTCAACGTCGCCAGCTTCCAGTGCCTGACCGCGCCGGGCGGCAGTGGCCCGGCCTACCAGCGGCGCTGCGTGCTCGACGACGCCTACCGCTGGAAGCTGGTGCCGGTCTCGCTCGACGGCCGCTTCCGGGTCGAGAACGCCGGCAGCGGCCGCTGTCTCGTGCCGACGGGGGGCGCCGACCTCGCGGCCGGCCCCTGCGGCGACGCCCTGGGCGACACCTGGCGCCTGAAGGACGCGCCGGGCACCGGCATCTACGTGATCAACGCGGCCAGCGACCGCTGCCTGACCGCGTTGCCCGGCGGCGCCGCGGTTCAGTACCGCTGCGACGGCGCCGTCGCCCGCCGCTGGACCTTCCGGCTCAAGCCGAACGGCAAGGGCGTGGTCACCGTCAACGGCGGCAAACCCTAGGCCCCGGCAGCCGGGCTGCGCACTCCCTCGGCCGCGCCCCGCAAGCGCGCCGCCGGCGAAAGCGCGGCCGCTACCGAAGGACCGCGGCCAACCGTCGCATGCCCTCGGCGATCTGTGACGGGGTGTTCGTCGTGAAGGACAGCCGCAGCGTCGCCGGGTCGGCCCGCCCGGCATAGAACGGCGCACCCGGCACGAAAGCCACATTGTTCGCCACGGCCCGGGGGAGCACCGACGCGGCGTCCACCGCGCCGGGCAGCCGCACCCAGGTGAACATGCCACCTTCCGGGTCCGACCAGACGCTTCCCTCCGGCGCGGTCGCCGGCATCGCGGACATCATCGCGTCCCGCCGTTCACGGTACGCGTCGCGAAGCCGGCCGACGTGCGCGTCCAGGTCGGTCGCGGCCAGCCAGGCCGCGGCCGCCGCCTGGTCGATCGTCGAGGTGTGCAGGTCGGCCGCCTGCTTGGCCACGGTCAGGGCCGGCCGCAGCGACGGCGGCGTCCGGACCCAGCCGAGCCGCAGCCCCGGCGCCGCGATCTTGGAGAAGCTGCCGAGGTGCAGTACCCGGTCGTCGGCCCCCGGCTGGGCGGCCAGGGCGGGCACCGGCGATCCGCGGTAGCGCAGCTCCCCGTACGGATCGTCCTCGACCACCCAGGCGCCGTACTTCGCCGCCAGCGCCACCACGGTGGCGCGTGCGGAGCAAGGCATCGTGCGGCCGGTCGGGTTGGCGAAGTTGGGCACCAGATAGACGAGCGTCGGCCGTGCGGTGGCCAGCACCTGCTCCCAGCCGGCGGGATCCGGGCCGGGCAGGGTCACGATCTCGGCGCCGGCCAGCTGGAAGCACTGCAAGGCGGCCAGATAGGTCGGCTCCTCGACCGCCACCACCGCGCCCGGGTCGAGCAGCGCGGTCGTGATCAGCGTCAGTCCCTGCTGGGAGCCGGTGGTGACGAGCAGGTCGCCGGCGGTGGTCGGCAGGCCGCGCGCGGTCATCCGGGCCGCTACCTGGGCGCGCAGGGCCGGGTTGCCTTCGGTCGGGGCGTACTGGAGGTTGCGGCGGGCGTCCGGCGTGGACAGCACCCGGTCGAACGCGGCCCGGAGACCGTCGAGGTCGAACAGCTCGGGAGCGGGCAGTCCACCGGCGAAGGAGATCACCTCGGGCCGGTCGATCAGGGCGAGCAGGTCACGGACGGGCGAGCTGGCGACGCCGTCCAGGCGGCGGGCGGGAGACATGGAACTCCTCGAACGGGGGCTCGAACAGGAACGCCGGCGAGGGTGGGCCGGCGGCGAGAATGCCTCCTGGTCGAGGAGCCGGGCCCCACTTTAGCGAACGTTAAGGCGCGGCGACAGGACGGAGTCCGACCTCGCTGCCCACCTCGTCCTGGCCGGCGGCGGCGAGGAGCGCGTCGACCAGCCCCGGGAACCTCTCGTCCAGGTCGTCGCGGCGTAGCCGCACGTAGCACCGGGTGCCCTCCAGCCGGGTGCGCGTCACCCCGGCGGCCCGCAGCACCTGCATGTGGTGGCTGAGGGTTGACTTCGCGACCGGGGCCCGCAGCTCGCCCCACCCTCGCTCGAGGCCGTCGGAGAGCACTCGGACCACCCCCACCCGGATGGGATCGCCGAGCGCCTTCATCACCTCGATCAGGGTGATCTCGTCCCGCTCCGGATGGTTGGCCGCGCGCATGGGCCCATGCTAGCTTGTTCGACGTTCTACGAACATCGAACACATGGGGAGTTGCTTTGCCCTCACTCGACTTCGCCGACCGCGTCGCGATCGTCACGGGAGCCGGTTCCGGCATCGGCCGGGCCGTCGCGCGGGCGCTGGCCGACGCCGGCGCGCAGGTTCTCGGTGTCGGCCGCCGCCGGCTCGCTCTGGAGAGCACCGCGGCCGGGAGCGACCGCATCGCTCCGCACGCCGCCGACATCACCGCCCCCGGCGCCGCTCAGGAGATCGTCACCGCCGCGGTCGAGCGGTGGGGCCGGCTGGACGTGGTGGTCAACAACGCCGGGGCCACCCGGCTGCTGCCGCTGGCGGAGATCACTCCCGCCGACCTGGGCCTGCTCTGGGATCTCAACGTCACCGCACCGAGCCTGCTCGCCCAGGCCGCCCTGCCGCATCTGCGGAGGACGCGGGGCTCGATCGTCAACGTCTCCAGCACCTACGGCCACCGGCCGATCGCCGGCGCCGGCCACTATGCCGCGTCCAAAGCGGCCGTCGAGCATCTCACCCGCAGTTGGGCGGTCGAACTCGCGCCGGACGGCATCCGGGTCAATTGCCTGGCCCCCGGCCCGACCGAGAGCGAGGCACTCGCGGCGGCCGGCCTCTCCGGGGACGTCATCGAGCGGGTCAAGGCCGATGAGGCCCGGCGCATCCCGCTGGGCCGGCGCGGCGACCCGGCCGAGGTCGCGGCCTGGATCCTGCGTCTGGCCGAGCCGGCGACCACCTGGCTCACCGGCCAGGTGCTGACCATGGACGGCGGCCTCGAGTTGGTCTGACCGTCCGGAGTCCGCCGGTGATAATCGTCGGCGTGCCGATGAGCTATGACGAGACCGAGCGCGTCCGCTGGGCGGACGGCGCCGAGGCGTACGCGAGAACCTTTGGCCCCTTCTGCGCCGGAGCCGCCGTCGATCTGCTCGACGCCGCCGGCGTCGGCGAGGGAACCGTGCTGCTGGACGTGGGCACCGGCACGGGGACCGTGGCCGCCCTGGCGGTCGGCCGCGGCGCCCGGGTGACCGCGGTCGACGCCGAGCCGTCGATGGTCGCGGCGACCGCCGCCCGGCTGCCGGAGGCCGAGGTGCGGCCGGCGATTCTGCCCGCCCTTCCGTTTCCGGACGCCACGTTCGACGCCGTGGTCGCCAACTTCGTGATCAACCACGTGGGCGACCCGGCGGCCACCGTCGCCGCGATGAGAAATGCGGCCCGGCCGGGCGGCCGGGTCGCGGTCACCGTCTGGCCGCACCCGGCGCCGATCGCCCAGTCGCTCTGGACGATGGTCTACCGCCACGCCGGCGTCGAGGTGTCGGGCCTGATCGGTGTCGATCGGGCGAAGAACTTTCCGAGGACCACCGAGGGGACGGGCGGCCTTTTGAGGGCGGCCGGTCTCCAAGGCGTCACCTGCCAGCGGATCGAGTGGATCCACGAGACGACGACGGAGGCGTGGTGGGGCGGTGCGGTGGCCGGGCTGAACGCGACCGGCGCCGTGCTCCGCCGCCAGACGCCCGAGATCCGCGAACGCATCCGGGCCTCGTTCGACGCCGTCGCGGCGGAGTTCCGCACCGAGGAAGGCCTGCTCAGGCTGCCCACGGCCGCGCTCGTGGCTCAAGGTCGACGAGAGGTTGAGACCGGAGCGACCCTAACCCTCAACTAGAGGTCGAGATGCTATGACTGTGG
This sequence comes from Actinoplanes sp. NPDC051411, assembly GCF_040682075.1. Lineage (NCBI taxonomy): Bacteria > Bacillati > Actinomycetota > Actinomycetes > Micromonosporales > Micromonosporaceae > Actinoplanes > Actinoplanes sp. NPDC051411. Next base: position 13,581 of record NZ_JBFBAD010000173.1, read on the forward strand.
TCATGCTCGTCGACTCCGCCGCCCCGATCAGCGCGTCCCCCCTCGAGGTCGAGAGCCTCGCCGTCGAGGCCGAGAAACTCGGCTACGACGGGTTCGGGGCGGCCGAGACCCGCCACAACGTGTTCTCGTCCCTCGCCCTGGCGGCCCGCGCGACCAGCCGCATCGAGCTGCAGTCGTCGATCGCGGTCGCCTTCGCGCGCAACCCGATGACCGTCGCGATCGACGCCAACGACGTCCAGCTGATCTCCGGCGGGCGGTTCCAGCTCGGGCTCGGCTCCCAGGTGAAGCCCCACATCGAGCGCCGGTTCGCGATGCCGTGGGGCCGGCCGGCGGCCCGCATGGAAGACTTCCTCGGCGCGGTCAAGGCGATCTGGCACGCCTGGGCGACCGGCGAGCGGCTGGCCTACCGCGGCGAGTTCTACCAGCACACGCTGATGACCGACTTCTTCAACCCGGGGCCCAACCCGCACGGCAACCCGCCGGTGCTGCTGGCCGCGGTCGGCGAGCGGATGACCGCGGTGGCCGGGAGGGTGGCGGACGGACTCCTGGTCCATCCCCTGACCAGTACGCGATACCTGCGCGAGAAGACGATCCCGGCGGTGACCGCGGCCCGCGGGGGGAGTCTCGACGGGTTCATGCTCGGGCTGTCGGCGCTGGTCGTGCTCGGCGCCGACGAGGAGTCCCGGCGCCGGGCCGACCGGGCGGTCCGCGGGCAGATCGCGTTCTACGCCTCGACCCCGTCCTACCGGGCGGTGCTCGACCTGCACGGGTGGGGCGACCTGGCCGAGCGGCTCAACGCGATGTCGCGCCGCCAGGCGTGGGACGAGATGGCCGGGGCGATCGACGACGACGTGCTCGACGCGTTCGCGGTGTCGGGCGACGCGGCGACCGTGGCCGCGAAACTGACCGAGAGGTTCACCGGCCTCATCGACCGGATCTCGTTCTACCTGCCCTACGAGGCCGACCCGGCCGAGGTGGCGGCGCTGCACTCGGCGTTGCGGGGATAGGACGGCGGTAAATCGGTTGCGGCCGATCTGACACGACGGGCAGGATCGCCGAAATGTCTGTCCGACGGGGGCGCGCGGCACTGCTGGCGGCGCTCGGCATCGACATGGCAGGCACCGGCCTGTTCGCGCCGATCTCGCTGCTCTACTTCCAGGCGGTCACCGACCTGTCGCTGCCCACGATCGGGCTGCTGATCAGCGTGGCCACGCTGGCGTCGCTCCCGGTGCCGGTGGTGGTCGGTCACCTGGTCGACCGCTACGGCCCACGGGGCATCGTGATCGCGGCCCAGGTGCTTCAGGGCATCGGCTTCGCGGCGTACGTCGGAGCGCATGGACCGGTCTCGGTCCTGGTTCCCTCCCTGATCGTGGCCGTCGGCCAGCGGATGTTCTGGTGTTCGGTCTTCACGCTGGTCACCGAGCTGGCACCGCCCGGGCGCGCCGGGCAGGACCGCACGTTCGCCCTGTTCAGCATGGTGCAGTCGGCCGGTGTGGGGGCCGGCTCGCTGGTCGCCGGCCTGGCCCTGTCCGGCGGGCCGCACGCCTACCGTCCCGTGGTCGTGATCAACGCCGCCTCCTACCTGGTGTCGGCGGCGACCCTGCTCGTCGTTCCCCGAGTGGCGCGCGCCGCCCGGGCCGACCGGACGCCCGGCGGCTACCGCGACCTGCTCCGCGACCGCCCCTACCTGGGCTTCATCGCGATCAACGGGATCTTCAACCTGGTCGCGGTGATGGTCGGCACGGCCGTACCGGTCTACGTGGTCGAAGGCCTGCCCGCCCCGGCGTGGCTCGCCGGCCCGCTGCTCGCCTTCAACACGATCCTGCTCGCCACCGGCCAGACCCTCGCCGTCCGGCTGGTCCGCCGCCTGCCCCGCACCCGCGCCCTCGCCCTGGCCGGCTCGTTCATGGTCGTCTGGTCGCTCGCCATGGCCCTCGCCGTCAAGATCCCGGGCGCGCTCCTGATCGGCTACCTTCCCCTCGCCATGGCCTTCTTCGCCGCCGGCGAGCTGATCATGGCCCCGGTCGCCAACGCCCTCGCCTCGGCCGCCGCCCCCGAACACCTCCGCGGCCGCTACCTGGCCGTCATGCAGTACGGCTTCGCGGTCGCCCTGATCGTCGCGCCGACGTTCTTCACCGTGCTCTACACCCACGGCCGCGCCCTGCCGTTCACCGTGCTCGCCGCGATCACCGCCGCGGCAAGTGTGTTGATAGCCCGGAGCAGCTTGGGTGCCGGCCGAAGCGAACACCCCCTGCCGGCCGAAGGACAGAGCGACGGGTCGGACGACCCGCGGACGGGGGAGAAAGAATGGACGAGCGCGGACTGAGCCACGACGTACCGCTGCTGCGCCGCCGGCGGATGCTCGGCCTCTCCGGCGGGACGACCGTCGCGGTTCTCGCCGGCACCCTGGAGTGCGAGGCGGCCTCCCTGGTCCGCAGCGACATCCGCCGCAGCTTCGGCACCGCCAAGGGCGTCGCGCGCGGCCTCCCGCTCACCATCGACCTGCGCCTCGCCGGCGCCGCCACCGGCATCCCGGCGGCCGGCCTCGCCGTCTACCTCTGGCACGCCGACCGCAACGGCGACTACTCGCTCTACTCGCCCGCGCTGACCGGCGAGAACTACCTGCGCGGCGTCCAGGCCACCGGCGCCGACGGCCGGGTGACCTTCACGAGCGTCTTCCCCGGCAACGGCCTGATCCACTACGAGATCTACCCCAGCGTCGCCCAGGCGACGAAGGCCACCGGGCTCCTGCTCAGCGGGCGGCTCACGCTTCCGGTTTCCCCGGCTTACGCGTACGAGGGTGGAGCCATCGGCGTCGTCTCGGGCTCCGTCGCGTCACTGACCCTCGCCGTCTAGAGACGTCACCCGAAAGGGCTACGGGCAACCGGTTACGGGCCGACAGCAACTGTCACCGGATGTGCTGAATCGGCCGGTTTCACAGCGGACACCTAGGTCTGCCCACAATGTCGCACAGCTTCGGCGTCCAACGTGCTCGGCACAAAGTCGACCTGACCGGTCAAGAATCAGCCGAGCACTGCCAAAGGTGTGCGCCAATGCCCAGTGATCGTCCCGTGTTCGTCGTCGGCTGCCCACGTTCGGGCACGACAATGCTCCAGCTCATGCTCCACGCCCACCCGCGGATCGCGGTGCCACCGGAAAGCCGGTTCCTGCTCGCCGCCTACCGCCGCCGCTACCAGATCGGAGACCTGTCCTCGGCCGAGAACCGCCAGGCCCTCGCCTCGTGGATCGTCCGGACACCCCAGTTCGGCGACCTCGGCCTGCCCCGAGACGAGGTGATCACGTCGATCGCGGAGGCGCCGGGCACGCTCGGCTCCGCGCTGGGCACGGTGTTCAAGATGTACGCCGACCGCTTCGGCAAACCCCGCTGGGGCGACAAACGGCCGTCCTACCTGCGCAACCTGCCGATCCTGCTGCGCCTGTTCCCGGACGCCCAGATCATCGACATCGTCCGCGACGGACGCGACTGCGTGGCCTCCCTCAAAGAGACCCCGTGGCGCCCACACGACTTCGGGCAGCTCATCGACTACTGGGCCCGCTCGGCCGACGCCTCCGCCCGCGCCGCCCGCCGCTACCCGGCCACGGTCTACCACCAGGTGCGCTACGAAGACCTGGTCGGCGACCCCGCGACCCACCTGCGGAAAATCTGCTCGTTCCTGGACGAGGACTACGACCCGGCGATGGCCGAACCCTCGTCGGTCGCGGCAGTCGCGGTGCCCACATACAAGACGTGGCACCAGCTCACCCGCTCGGCGGTCACCACCTCCCGAGCGGGCAGCTGGCAGCAGCGCCTCACCCCCGACGAGGTGCGGCACTGCGAAGCCGTCTTCGGACGCCGGCTGGCCCGGTTCGGCTATCAACCGTCCACCCGGGCCGGCCGCTCACCCACCATGCTGGTCACCCACGCGAAACTGGCCGCCCGCGAACACTTCGGGCCGGCGCGGGCCGCGCTCCACGACGTACGCCTGAGAATGCGCGCCGCCCAGCCGGCGCCCGACCTCCCCTTTCAGGAACGGTCGCCGTCGGCCTCCACATCGATCGACTCGACCCGGTCCGGATAGAACGCGACGTGGCCCTTGATGCCGGCCACCGCCGGATACGGATTCTGGTACTCCCAGACCGCGTCCACGGCCGTCTCATCATCCACCGCGATCGAGTAGTAGCTGGCCTCACCCTTGTACGGGCAGTAACTCTCGGTCGCGGTGCGCCGCAACACCGACTCGTCGACGTTGCTCAACGGCACATACTGCACCGGCGGATAGCTGGCCTCCTGCAGCGTGAGCGCGTTCCGCGTGTCGGCGATCACCTTGCCCGCCACGGTCACGATCACCCGGTTGCTGTTGGGCGTGACGGTGATCGGATGATCGGGTCCGGGCTGGAGAACGGGCTTGTCAGCCATGACGCCTTCTCTCTACGCGATCTCTTGGTACGCGTTACAAGTCACTGCCGCCGGACTTATTCCGGCCCGGCTACAGTCTGCTCCATGCCAGGACCCGCCGAAGCGGCCGCCGCCGCGCTGGGCATCACCTACAAACTCGTCCACCACGGGCCGGCCGGCAGCCTGCTCGAGGCGGCGGCCGCCCAGGGAATCCCGGCCGGCGACCTCGTCAAGACGTTGGTGGTGCGCAGGGGCGAAGGCGACTTCCTGTTCGTCCTGGTCCCGGGCGACCGGGTCATTTCATGGCCGAAGTTGCGGGCGCTCCTGGGCGTGAACCGCCTCGCCTTGCCTGACGCGGCGACGGCCAAAGCGGCTACGGGGTATGAGCGGGGGACGATCACGCCGTTCGGGTCTTCCACGCCGTGGCCGGTGATCGCGGATGTTTCGATGCGGGGCCGTGTCATCAGCCTGGGGGCTGGGGAGCGGGGGGTGGCTCTTCAGGTTTCGGCTTCGTCTGCCGTTGCGGCTCTTGGGGGGACGTTTGCTGATGTTACTGAGGCTGCATGAGGCTTTCCTGCGCTGGGACGTGAGCCGGGAGATGGGCCCAAGGTCGAGGTAAAGCATCTAGTTCGATCTTGGGCCCAACTCCCGGCACAAA
>NZ_JBFBAD010000174.1:0-18521 GCF_040682075.1 Actinoplanes sp. NPDC051411
CCGGGGTGCGGGCGCGTAGGAACCGGCCGCCGGATCAGCCCGGCGAGTCGCCCGCGGCGGCGACCGGAGGCTTGCCGTTGATGATGGCCTCCAGTAGCCCGCGGGACACGTGTAGTTCCTCGATCGCGGCGCTGATGCGCCGATGCCGATGCCGATGCCGATGCCGATGCCGATGCCGAGATCCTCACCGTCGGTGACCACGCCGACCTGCTCCATTCGAACCGCCGTGTTGGGGTGCGACATCAGCGACGGAATCCATAGATACTCCGGCGTGAGCGTGCGGTTGCAGAAGACTCGCACGTAGCGTTCGCCGACTCCGGTGAAGAACGCGACCGTGAACGCCGCCTCCACATGGCGGCCGTCCGGCAGTTCGACGCCGCGACGGACCGAAATCGGATCGGTCGATGTCACGCCTGCTGCTCGAACCTGTGCTACCGCCTCGGCGACGTCGTCCGCGTCGAGCGCCACCATGCCGAAGCGCTCGCCGGCCTCGAGCGCATCCCGGAGGTCTCGGTTGAAGGGCGTCGGGCTGACCACCCCGAGCAGTTCCAGGTAGTTGCCTCGAGGGCGATGACGTGATTGCCGGTTCCCATCTCCGCTCCGTGATCGCCGAACGGCGAACAGCGAAGCCCAGCCTGATATAGGTCTCCCGGGCTCTCGCGAAGTCGCGGATCAGGATGCTGCCGTGGTCGAGCCTCTTCAGCTGACCCAAATCGACATCCCCTCTCGATGGTCCGCGAGGCCGTCCGTCCGCGGGCATGTCGACGCACCCGCACCGATCCACATACGAGTTCCGGGACAGGCGCTCGGGTTCAAGTTACCAGTGGTTGGTTACTATCAGTAATGTGAAAGTCAAGCGGCCTGCGGTCACAGGGCAGCAGAGCCCGTATGCGAGCCCCGTCACAGCCGCGCAGTTCCGACCAGTATCGCTGTGTGCAGATCATGCCCACACGTGTGCATGACTCGATCGATCCGGCTCGATTACGCCAATCCGGTCAATCCGGTCCCGGGGATGGCGTCCATATCGGCTCGCAGCAGTACAGACGGGCCGGACTTGTGGTTTGCCCTCAGCACGGCGGCCACCGAGCTGAGTGACTTTCCCTCGCCGATCTCAGAGGTAGGTCTTCAAGCGCCGGCAAGACCGCGGCCTGTGTCGTCGGCCTGGTACGTGTCGCCGTCATATCCGCCCACCCTGCACCGCGCCGTGGGGGTGGTCTCCGGCCGGTTCCGTTAGGCCTCTCGCCGAGGAAACGGATGGGCGGGCCAGCTGACGATGTCGGCTGCATCCGGATGGTTGGCGTCTGGTCTCATGGCCAATGTCTCGACCAGTCTGCGTCAAACCCGATTGCTTTGCGGCGCCACACGATGCGTAAGCGGATCGACCTTGTCCAGTACGCGCTGACCGCGCGCATACTGTTTGTCGCCGGCGTGCCAGCCCTGATTTCTCCAATCCGCGACCAGTGCTCCGTCGACGACCGTCAGCTACCACAGATCAAGATCGTGATGTGAAACGGATTCGCTGTCCTCGGACGAGAGGCTGTGATTCGGCGAACCACCTCGGAATCTCCCGGCCGGTTGCTTTCGCGCCCCTGCCTGACCTGCATCGCGGCAATCGTCGTGACGGTATTCTCGGAGCCCATGAACCGTGGCACCAGCTCCAGGGCGATCGCCGAAACACTCCGGCGCGAACTGGATCAGTACTCGCCAGGCGAGAGGCTGCCGTCGAGCCGCGCCCTGGTGGATCGCTTCGGTGTCAGCCCGGTCACCGTCTCGCAAGCGATCGCCACCCTGGCCGGAGAAGGACTCGTGACGACCCGGCCTGGAGCCGGAGCTTTCCGAGCGGCTCATGAACGGCGGCCCGTCGCCGTGGACACGTCCTGGCAGCAAATCGCTCTCAACGCCAAAGAGCAGCGCGACGAGGCCGGTCCTCGCGTCCTGGACGCCACCGGCGTCATCGCCAGCCTTGCCGCGCCCGTACCTGGAGTGATCGCTTTCAACGGTGGATATCTGCATCCCTCACTGCAACCGGATCAGGCTCTCGCCGCCGCCCTCGGCCGCGCGGCTCGCCGTCCCGGAGCCTGGGAGCGGCCGCCGGTCGAAGGATTGAGCGAGTTGCGTTCGTGGTTCGCGCGAGACATAGGTGCACCCGGCATTGCTCCTTCCCACGTGCTGATCTCCGGCGGGGGCCAGGCCGCACTCACCACAGCGCTGCAAGCTCTCACCGTGCCTGGCGGCGCCCTGTTGGTGGAGTCTCCGACTTACCCAGGAGCGCTGGCGATTGCCCGGGCTGCCGGATTGCGTCCCGTCCCGGTCCCGATGGACGAGGACGGCGTACGGCTTGATCTGCTGGCCGACGCGTTTGCCGCAACGCGTGCCCGTGCCTTGTATTGCCAGCCGCTGTTTCACAACCCTACTGGCATCTCTCTGGGCCTAGAACGGCGCCGCAGGATCGCTGAGGTTGCTCGAGGCGCAGGGGCTTTCATCATCGAGGACGACTACGCTCGCAGGCTCGGTCATGGCGGTCCAGCGGAAGCTCAGCGCCTTCCCGCGCCGCTGCTGGCCCACGACCCTTACGGTGCCGTCGTGCACATTCGCTCGCTGACCAAGCCCACGTCCCCCAGTCTGCGAGTGGCCGGGCTGGTCAGTCGGGGGCCCATGCTCGAGCGGTTGCGGGCGATCCAAGTCGTCAGTGGCTTCTTCGTTCCGCGCCCCTTGCAGGAGGCAGCTCTTGAGCTGGTGAGCTCTCCGGCGTGGGTGCGACACCTGCGGTTCTCCGCAGCTGCGCTCCGCGAGCGACGTGACGCGATGATCGTAGCGCTGAATCGGTGGCTGCCTGACTTGGCGCCAACCGTACGGATCCCGGCCGGCGGTTACCACCTCTGGGCACGTCTACCGGACGGCATGCAGGAGGACATGTTGGCTGCCGTCGCCCTTCGAGCCGGAGTAGCGATCTCCCCGGGGCGACCGTATTTCGCGGCCGAAGCTCCCGGGCCGCACCTGCGGATCAGCTTCGCTGACACGGCCGACCTCGACGAGATTGATGAGGGAGTACGCCGGCTTGCCAAGGCATCGACACGTGGGTGACACGCATATCATGTTTTCGGATGGCATTTCCCATCTCAACGACGCTATCGTCGAAACCCGGCCTGATGGTCGCAGACTTCGGACAAGGACCGTCCCGCCTCGGGAAATGCGCCAAATCGTTCGCCGACGGCCCGCGTCGAGTTAGCGAAGGCCCCTGCCGCGACTCCCCCGATGCCTATCCATGTCAGGGCAGCTGACGCTCGGATAATCGTGTTGTCGGCGACCGCGTGCCCCCACCCGCCAGATGTGGCAGCCAGTTCGCCCGATGGGCGCACTCACCGTCAGCGAACGGAAAGATACGGACAAGACCAGGCAGCAGCCGGCGACCACGTATCGCATGAGGCCCCGGTAGGCGCCGGAAGCCCTGGTGAATGCGCCCGCCCATCAGGTTACTGACGGGTAACTTGACTCTGACACCGTGTGAGGCCCTTTTCTGGCTTGATGCCGTCGTCGAAGCAACACCGCCGCTCGCCCGCCCGGGTCCCCCGAAGCGCCACTGCGTCGGTGGATGCGGCTATGCGAGTTCGGATGGCAGAGACCACCTCTGGTTCGAGCAACGCGATCCATGAAGAAGGGACAACGGTGAACCGAGCCGTCCTTCAACTACTACGCCACCGCATGCACGACGGGAGCACTCCGCAAAATCGCAGCGACGACGCCCGGCTGGTTCTGCTGATCGAGGGCGGCAGTTCACGCGGCGCCTATTCCAGCGGCATGACGATCGCCATCGAGCAGCTGGGGTTACTGCCATTGTTCGACGCTGTGTACGGCAGCTCCGCGGGTGCGTTGAACGCGGCGTGGCTGTTGTGCGGCCGCGCAGAAAGCACTCAGCACGCGTGGTGGGACAAAACCATCATGACGGGAACCATCGCGCCCCTACGGCTTCTACGACGCCAACCGGTCGTCGACACGCGTTTTCTGGTGCACACCGTCTACACCGAGCTCATGCCCATGGGATTCCGGGAGATCCTGGACAATCCTGTCGAGTTCCATCCCATCGCCACCGATGCTCACACAGGCCTGCCCGTCGATCTCCACAGCCGTATCCGCGATCAGGCGAGCCTGCAGTCGGCGCTGCGTGCCTCGACCGCCATGCCGTTTCTCGCCGGTGAACCCGTGGAGATCGGCGGGCGTCGCTACGTTGACGCGGGCATCAGCGAAACCGTCCCGATCGCCACCGCGCTGGCCCAGCACGCCACCCACATCGTTGCTCTGCGGACGAAACGGTCCGATGAAACCACCGCCACTGCCCCGACCCGCGCTGAGCGGATGCTGCTGGGTCGTTGGTTCGCCCGGCACGCTCCCGGTGCCGCCAACCCATGGCGGCACCGGGTGGTGATGCGGGCCGAGGAGGAGCTACTCCTGGCGGCCCACCCGGCCATCGTGCAGATCCGCCCACCGGCCGGCAGCGCTCACATCGGACGCACGGAGCGACGGCCTCATCTGATGCGCTCGGCCGTCGCGACCGGGCGCCAGGCGGCGTGGGACGCGCTCGCCGTCTGCGTCGAACCCGGCCGCTGAGCTCCTGGGAACGACCTCCCTTCCACCCCCACCACCACCGCACAAGGAGCGACGCCATGGACAGGGCCAACGCGGAACCACCCGCCTCACCCCGGCCGGAGCCTGACCCGCGGCTACGTGTCGTCTCCTGGGCGGACCAGGCAGCCTTCAGCTGCGTCGACACCTCCAGCGGGCTGGACTTCCTGCAGGCCATGGCACGTGGTGACATCCCACCGGCGCCGATGATGGCCCTGCTCGGCATGAGCCTGACCTTCGCCGCCGAAGGCGAGACCGTTTTCCGGCTCACCCCGGAGGAATTCCACTACAACCCCGCGTGGTCGCTCCACGGTGGCGTGTACGCATCGATGCTCGATTCAGCAGCCGCCTGTGCGGTCCACACCACGCTCCCCGCCGGAGCGAGGTTCAGCACCCTTGACCTGTCGGTTCGGCTCGTCAAACCCATTGACGCGAGCACCGGGCCGATCACGGCCACCGGCAAGGTCGTCCACGCCGGGCGCCGAGTCGCCCTCGCCGAGGCGCGCCTGCAGAGCGCTGCCGGGAAGCTGCTCGCCACAGCGACCGCCAGTTGCTTCGTCGTCCGGCCGTAAAGACCAACTGCCTGCAGACAAGGAGACGGCAGTGACCGCAGGAGCAACCCCCGCCGGGCACCTCGACCGCGTCAGGCTGGCGGAGGGGACCATCATCTACCGCGCCGCCGGCCCTGCGGACAGCATTCTCCCGCCGGTGGTCTTCGTCCATGGACTACTCGTCGACAACCAGATCTGGAACGGCCTCGCTGACGTGCTCGCAACACGAGGCATCCGCAGTTACGCCCCGGTGTGGCCGCTCGGATCGCACGTCGTGGCGATGAATGCTCACGCGGACCTGACCCCGCGAGGCCTGGCCGCAATCATCAACGCATTCCTTGCCGCGATGTGTCTCAACGACGTGACCCTCGTCGGCAGCGACACCGGCGGCGCCCTGTGCCAGTTCACCATCGACACCGACCACCGCCGGATCGGCCGTCTGGTGTTCACCAACTGCGACGCCTTCGACCGTTTCCCACCCGAGCAATTCACCGGCCTCATCCGCGTCGGTAGCCACCCCTGCCTGCTCAAGCCCTTGCTGGCCGCGCTGCAGCCGACTGCAATACGACACAGCGGGCGAGGCTATGGGCTCATGTTCGCCGGTCGCCCCGACCCAGCGGTCACCCTGAGCTGGATTCTCCCCGGTTTCCGCGACCACGCGATCCGGCGCGACGCGGCCAAACTGATGCGCGCCATGCGGCCGGCCGACCTGCTCGACGTTGCCACCCGCTTGGGCGCCTTCGCGAAGCCCGTTGATGTCGTCTGGGGTGACGCCGACGAATGCTTCCCGCTGAGCATCGGCCAACGGCTGGCCGACGCGTTCCCTCAGGGAAAACTGACCCCGGTCGCGGGCGGCCGCACCTTCATATCCATGGAGTTCCCCGAGCAAGTGGCAGACGTGATCAGCAATGCCCACGACTAAGCAGAACACCACGCGGCCGAAACTTCCCGACGACCTCGAGATCCGGTTGCGCCCCATCCACCCGGACGACGCTCCGGCAATGCTGGAACTGCACTCGCGGATGAGTGAGCGAACCCGGTACCTGCGCTTCTTCTCCTCCTACTCACACGTACCTCAAAGTCACCTGCACCGGTTCGTCAACGTCGACCATGACGACCGCGAGGCATTCGTCGTCCTGCACGATGGGGCTATCGTCGCCGTCGGACGCTATGACCGGCTGACGTCTCGCTCACCGGAGGCCGAAGTGGCCCTCGTGGTCGAGGATGCCTATCAAGGTCGGGGCATCGGCTCGGTGTTGCTCATACATCTCGCCCAAGCTGCGCTCGCCAACGGCATCGCCCACTTCGTCGCAACGATCCTTCCGGAGAACGCAAGCATCCCGCGAATGATCCGCGCGTTCGGCTACGGCGTCGAATCCACCTTCATGGGTGGCCTGGTACAGCTGTCGTTCGCGCTCGCGCCGACCGAGGTCCTCGACCGGTGGAAGGTCACGCCTATGGGGCCTCGATCTGTGGGCGCCCCGGCCTGCCGGGCCGAGCTCACAACCAAGCACTGACTCACCATTCCGCAGAGCACCCATGTGCCGGAGACACCCGAGGTCCATGTGCCGGAAACACCCGAGATCGTCATCGTGACGCCGGTAGACGCACAGGCGGCTGACGCGCAGGCAGCGTCAGCTGAGCGGATCGCCCGGCTCGAAACCGCATACGCACACCCGCTGTACGCCTTCCTGCTCCGGTTGACGCACGGACAACGTGATCTCACCGAAGACCTGCTGCAGGAGACGATGATTCGCGCCTGGCGCAACCTCGACCGGGTGCCCGATGACGAAACCGGCGCACGACGCTGGCTTTTCACGGTGGCGCGACGCATCGCCATCGACGCGGCTCGCATGCGGCAGGCGCGCCCGACAGAGGTGGACCTGAAGGACGCCGATCTCATATCCGCGGCGACCAATCCTACGACTGACACCGCGGTCGCAGCGGAGACCTTGAAGTGCGCGATTCGAGCGTTGACCCGCGAGCAGCGGATGATCCTTAACGAGCTCTATATCCGCGGCAGCTCGGTACAGGAGGCTGCCGAACGGTTGGGCATGCCGGTCGGGACGGTCAAGTCACGCACGTTTCATGCTCTACGGCGATTGCGGGACGCGGTCGGCTGACCTGCGTCGAACCACGGCCTCAGAGGCCGATCGACGGCTCCGCCGGCGGAGTCGTCGCGGCGGCCCTACTGCCGGCCAATCGGCCCTCGGTCACCGCGAGGAGAGCTCCGACGACCGTGACCGACGCCCCGATGATCTGGGCCGTGGTGAACGATTCGCCGAGGAACACCACCGAAGAGGCGGTTCCGAAAACGGGAACCGCGAACATGGTGATCGTGGCCGTGACGGGGCTGACCGACCGCAGTCCACGAAAGTAGAAGAGGTAAGCGACGGCGGTGGGCCCGACCGCAAGGAATACCAGGTTGACCCACACACCGTTCGATATCGAGCTCCAGGACACGTCCGGCAGCTCGGGAGCCGACACCGCGAGCAAGGCGACCGCGCCGACACCTGTGGCATAGGTGGTAGCCCTCAGCGGATCGATACCGCCAAGCACCTTCTTCGAGAGGATGCTGTACGCGGCCCAGCACACAGCTGCGAGCAGGTAGATCAGATCACCCGTCAGACGGGACCCGATCGCCGAGCCGTACGACCGCGTTCCGATGCCGAAGAAGAAGACGATCGCGCCGGCGAGGCCGACCAGAAGACCCACGATCCGCGCCCCGGAAGCTCGCTCGCCGCCGAACGCGAGCAGGACGATGACGGTCACGATAGGGCTCATCACCGGGACAATGACGCTTCCGTCGACAGCGGGTGCGAGCGAGATCGCCCAGAAGAAGAAGAAGTTGTAGGCGAACACGCCTACCAGACCAACGCCGCCGCCCCGGAGAAGATCGGTCCAGGAGAAGCGGGTACGGCCGGGTCGCGCGAAAAGCAGGGTCAGGAGGATCACGGCACCACCGCCGAACCTCATCGTTGCGGCGACATCGTGTGGTACCTGAGCTACCACAACCTTGGAACTCGTGAAGCACCGTGGTGCGGGCGTTCACTACTCGCCCCGCGTCAATCACGGCGGTGAGGGCCCGCGGTGCTGCCGGGACAGCGGCGAACTCATCGGGATTTGGCGTAGCGCGCCGGACTCACTCCGAGCATCCGCTTGAAGTGCCTCGTCAGATGCGCCTGGTCATAGAACCCCGCGTCAGCTGCCGCGGCACCGGCGGGCTGTCCGGACAACAGCAGCCGGGTCATGGCAGCCGGGTCATGGCAGCCCGTTCAGTCGCGCTTGCCGGGCGGCAGCCGTGCTGCCAGCAGCCTTCATCCGGCTGCGCCACGCGCGTCCTCCCAGACCGCGGCCGGGAAGCAACTCGTCGATCACCCGGCGTGCCTCGACCGATCGCGGTCGCGGACCGTTGCTGTTCGGCGAGATGTCGATGGTCGTGTCTCACCGCGTTTCACGCGTCGGGTGGGAACAACATGCAGCTGCTCGTCGCGTGGGCGAGTAGCCGGTTAGTCGAGTCGCGCAGTTCCGCACTCGCGAGGGCGGTGCGCCGGCCACGGTTGATGAGGGTCCCGATGGCTCGCACCGGCGCGACTTCGGTGATCAGGGGTCGCAGGAACTTCACCGACAGATCGAGGCTGGTGTAACGGGTGCCGGCCGGCACGGTGGTGTGCACGGCACTGGCGGCGGCGGTGTCCAACAAGGTTGCGGCGACACCTCCGTGCACCACTCCGATCACGTTGTACAGGTACTCCTCGAGGTCACCGACGAGGACCACACGCCCATAGGCCACCTCTTCCAGCCTGAACCCAAAGGTCGTGGCGATCGGCATGCGCCCGTCCTCGCCCATCAGCAGCAGCTGACGGGTGAACTCCATGCCGTCGAGCTCACGCCCGAGTTTGTCGATTCGTCGCGGGTCCGCCCAGCCGTAGGTCCGTGTTCTGTCGTCCATGCGGTTCGTACTCCGATCTCAGAGGGGATGTGTGCGGTTTGCCCGCTGACAGGTTCCGCCGACTGCTGTCGCCTCCGCTCGCCCTGCTGTCTCACTCGACGCCGGGAAAAGGCGCGTACCGTTACGGAGGGCGGTTGGATTGGCATATATGGCCGGGGAGTCACCCGAGTGACCTCGGAGCTCGGGGATAGTTGGTCGCTATTCCCAGAGGTCGGTGGAAAGGTATTTCAGGCCTGAGTCCGGAATGACCACTGCCACAATAGCGCCCTTCAATTCGCTTTCCAGTAGTTGCAACGCCGCCGCGACGTTGGCGCCGGCCGAGAATCCGGCAAAGATGCCTTCCCGTTTAGCGAGCCGACGAGCGGCAGTTCGGGCCTGCTCCCCGGTGACCTGCAGATAGCCGTCAAGAGGAACGCCCTGCAGATGAGCAAGGTCCGGCCGGCCGAAGCCACCGCCCTGGATGGGGTGGTTGGGTCGGGTCGCGCCTTGCCCGGCCAGCGCGGCCGCGCCTTCCGGTTCAACAGCGAAGCACTTGATCGACGGTCGCCGCTCTTTCAGGGCACGGCTCACCCCGGCCAGACACCCTCCCGTGCCGACGAAGTCCACGAATGCATCGAGGCGTCCGCCTGTCTGCGCCCAGATCTCCTGACCCGTGCCACGGTAATGGGACTCGACGTTGCCGGGGTTGGCAAACTGGTCCGAACGAAAAGCTCCCCGTTGCTCAGTGATTCGCTCGGCCTCCGCCTCAACCAGTCTCATGTCCGCGCCAGACACTTGCCCTGGCACCGAACCCGGCGCTTGGTCCACCAGCACCACCTCGGCTCCGAGAGCGGCGATCATCCGGGCTCGTTCAGCCGAGCTGCCTTTGGAGAGCACTGCAACGAACGGATGACCGGTCACCGCACAGGCGATGGCGAGACCGGCACCGGTGTTCCCGCTGGTCAACTCGACGACGGACTGACCGGGCGCGAGACGGCCGAGAATCTCGGCGTCCTCGATAATACGTTTGGCGACGCGGTCCTTCTTGGAGCCGCCCGGATTGAGGTATTCCAGCTTGGCGACGATCGAGCCGGACAGGACGCCGGTCAGGCGAGAGAGTCGAACCATGGGGGTAGCACCGATGACTTCAAGCACAGAATCCTGTACTGCTATCGGCAAGGGGGCGGTAGCGCTATCGTGCATCCTCATAAACCACAATATCAGGTTGCCTTGCCTGGGCACTTCATGGCTCGGCGACCCCGAGGCGATCATCCCGCACCACAAGCCCCGCGACGGCCGCGAACTACCGGCCGGGAAACAGGACAACAACGGGGTTACCAGACATCCCTTCGGCGGATCGTCGCCGCGGCGGCTGCCCAGGTCGAGCTCGGCCAGACGGTACGGGTTGGCCGGCACGGCGATTTCCGTCCCCGGCGTACAGGTGCTCGTGTTCCGTCGTCGAGGATCCTGCCGGCGACTCACGGCGCGAGTTCCGCTCAGCGGGCGACGACGTGGCCGTCCTCCGGATCGGCATCGAGCTGATGGACACGTCGGCTGCTGCTGGGACGGATGAGGATTGCGGCGACCAGGGCGCTGACGGCGAGGAAGATCGAGCCGGCGAGGAATCCTTGGCGGATGCCCGCGATGAACGTTACGGTGCCGTCGGCGTTGTCGCTGGCGGCACCGTAGACGCTGATAAGCACGGCCAGTCCCACCGCGCCGCCGAGTTGCTGCATCACGTTTACCAGGCCCGAGGCTGCACCGGCATCCTGCGGATCCACACCGGACACCGAGACGTTGGTGAGCACGACGGAGGCGGCGCCGATGCCGATCCCGAACAGGAGCATGGGCCACAGCACGTCGAAGTAGTCGCTGGAAGCGCTGATCGAGGCCAGCCAGAGCATGCCGCCCGTGCACAGCAGCATGCCGACGGTGATGAGCAGCCGGTCCTCGACCTTGCCGACGAGACGTTTGGAGCTGATCGTTACGGCGATAACCAGGAACAGCGTGAGGGGGATGAACGCGAGTCCGGCCCGGATGGGGCTGTAGCGCAACACGTTCTGGAGGAACTGGGTCAGGAAAAAGAACACGCCGGTCATGCCGGCGAACTGGCAGATGCGGGCGATGTAGGAGCTGACCCGATTACGGTCGGCGAACAGCCACAATGGCGCGATGGGTGCAGAGGCGCGCACTTCGACGGCGACGAACCCGGCGAGCAACACGGCGCCGGTTACGAATGATGCTATGGCCGCGGTGTCGCGCCAGCCGTCGGAGGCGACGCGGACGAAGGCGTACACGAGGGCGGTCATGCCGAGGGTCGACGTCAGCGCTCCGGCGAAGTCGAACCTGCCGGGTCGCCGTGATGTCTCCGGCACGGTGACCAAGCCGGTAAGCACAGCGGCGAGACCGACCGGCACGTTTACGAACATCACCCAGCGCCAGGACACCCACTGGGTCAGCATGCCGCCGGCAATGAGGCCGAGCGCGCCTCCGCCGATCGACATGGTGGTGTACAGCGCGATGGCGCGGACCCGTCTCGGCCCTTCCGGAAACATGGTCATCAGCAGAGCGAGCGCTGAGGGCGACGCGAGGGCGGCGCCCACTCCCTGCAGAGCGCGTGCCGTCAGCATGGTGGCGGGATTGGCGGCGAGACCGCCGACGAAGGATCCCACGGTGAACAGTGCCAGCCCGCCGAGCAGCGAGCGACGCCGACCGATGATGTCGCCCGCTCGGGCGCCGAGAAGCAGGAGCCCACCGAAGGCCAGGGTGTACGCGTTGATGACCCATGACAGGTTGGTGGTGGAAAAACCCAGCGCGGCCTGCATGCTGGGCAGTGCGATGTTCACGATGGTCGCGTCGAGGGTCACCATCAGTTGACAGGACAGGATGACGACGAGCGCGGTCCCGGCATGGCGTGTCGTCGTGCTTACTGACATCGAAGTTTCTCCATGAGACAGATGCCCCGCGGCGCGGATGGCTTACCGGCGGACGACATACGGGGGCATCCCCCGTTTTGCCAAGATGGGGAGCTGTCTTCGTTTATGCTTGGTCGCGTGCCGTCCACCACCCCGCGCCGCGTGCGCCGAGATGTCGTGCGCAACCGTGAAGCGCTCCTGGTCAGCGCCGCCGACGCCTTCGCCCGCCACGGCGTAGACGCCTCCCTGGAGGACATCGCCCAGCGGGCCGGCGTGGGCAGCGCGACGCTCTACCGGCACTTCCCCACCCGCGACGACCTGGTCGCCGGCGTGTACCGCCGCCGAGTCGAAGATGTCTGCGCCGAGGTGGACACTCTGCTCACCGACCTGCCGGCCGACCAGGCGCTCGAGCGCTGGATGCAGGGCCTGGTCAACTTCGTCTTCACCAAACGAGGCATGGCAGCGGCGATACGCGGAGCGGTGCATCAATCCGAGCCTTTCAAACCGACCCGTACCGTGATGCTGGACGCCCTGGCCCGTTTGATCGAGACGGGTGTCGAACAGGGCCTGCTGCGAGCCGACGCGAGCGCCGAGGCCGCGATGAAAGCGCTGAGCGCCTTCTGCCTGCTCGACGAGGCCGACGACCGCTTGGTCGAGATCCTGGTCGACGGCCTGAGATATCGGGCCGGGGCTCCGCAGTGAGCGTGTAGGAGAGAGGAGTTTGTTTGCGGACGGTGCGGCTCGGTCCGCCGAGGAACTACTCGACAGGACCCAGAGGGGCCATGGCCGCATCGAGCGTCTCCGAGAACGGACGGGCTCGGTCACTGGCGACCCAGACGTTCTTCGCGGCGATCAAGCAGGCCAGTGCGGCACCGGCGACCGCTGAGGGACGCGGGTCGCCGGTGGAGAGTGCTCCCATCCGCTGCGCGATCGGCTCGGCCAGTTCGCTCTGCACGCGAGCCATCCGCTCCAGCTCACCGGCACTGAGCGCCGAGTTTTCCTGGATCACCTTCTCCAGGGCGAGCATGTGCGAAAGCTGGGCCGGGTCCCCGAAATAATGGACCACGACATCGAAGGTACGTCGCAGCGACGCCCAGACCGGCTCGTCCGGCGGCCGGGCGGTGAACGCCTGGACAAGCCGCTCGCCCCAGACGTCGTATTTTCCTAGTACCAGGTCTTCCTTCGATGCGAAGTAACGGAAAAAAGTCCGTTTCGAAATGCCCGCCGCTGACATCAGGTCGTCGAGCGTGGTGCTGTGGTAGCCCTTGGCCGCGAACAGCTCCTGCGCAAGCAAGGCCAGCTCAACCCGCATCGCGCTACGAGCACGCTCACGTATGGGGACCGGTTTAGGCAGCTGCACTACCGCACAATACTCTTCGCCGCTTGCCACTCAGTGGCATTTCTGGCATAAGGTGGCACTCGTTCCTCCGCCCACCTACTCGCCGGAGACATCGATGGACAACGCATGGACCGAGCACGACATCCCCCGACAGCATGGGCGCACTGCTCTTGTCACCGGCGCGAACACGGGTCTCGGCTTCGAGGCGGCCCGCATGCTCGCCGAACACGGCGCCCGCGTCGTGCTGGCGGTACGAGACGTCGAAAAGGGCAAACAGGCGGCCGCCCGCATCGCCCGAGCTGCACCAGGCGCCGACCTCACCGTTCAACAGCTGGATCTTGGTTCGCTCGAATCCGTCCGCGAGGCATCCGCCGAGATCCGCACGGCACATCCCACGCTCGATCTCATCATCAACAACGCCGGGGTCGCGTACACCGATCGACAGAAGACCAAGGATGGATTCGACCTACAGTTCGGCGTCAATCATCTCGGCCACTTCGCACTCACCGGGCTGCTGCTTGATCTGCTGCTGCCAGTGCCTGGATCGCGCGTCGTCACGATCAGTAGCTACGGCCACAAAATTCAGGCGGACATCCACTTCGCCGACCCTCAGTTCGAACGCTCGTACAGCCGCGCCGCGTCCTACGGACAATCGAAACTGGCCAACCTGATGTTCACCTACGAACTGCAACGACGCCTCACCGAGCAGCACAGCACGACCATTGCCGTCGCGGCGCATCCCGGCAACGCCTCGACCGAGCTCGTCCGATACCTGCCCGCCTTCGCGCGCATGTCAATCACCGTCCTCAAGCCTCTGATCAACCAGAGCGCCGCCATGGGAGCCCTACCGACGCTGCGGGCAGCGACCGACCCGGCCGTACGCGGCGGCCAGTACTACGGACCCAGCCGTCTCGCCGAGACTCGCGGATATCCCAAGCTCGTCAGTTCCAGCGCCAAATCCCGCGACAAGGCCGTCCAGCAGCGCCTGTGGGCTCTCTCGGAACAGCTCACCGGCGTAACCTTCCCGGTCTGACGACGCCCGGCGATCGCCGCCGTCAACCACCACTGAATCACCGTGGTCCGGCCGAGGATCCGGATCGACGGCTCGGCCTCGGAACTGACCACGAAGTCGCCGTTCGGGAGCACGGCCGTGACGACTAGGTCGCGGTCGTGGTGACGGCTACCTGCAGTTCGGTGATCCAGTTGTCGAAATCGCCGGGCGGGCACTCGACGAAGATCTCGCGGGCGAAGCCCGGACCGACCGGCCGGTAGCCGTTGTCGTCGATCCACGTGGCGAGCTTCTGCACGGTGCCCATGGCCTCCATCATGTTGCCCTCGTGCAGGACGGTCGCCACCGACCCGAGTGCGGGCAGGTTGATGAGGTCGAAACCGAGGTCGTCGCCCTCGGCGCTCGAGGCGACCGGGAACGCGGCGTGCACGTTGATCGTCTCGTCCTCGGGGCCGGTCGGCGCGGGTTCGTAGTACGCGAGCGGCGAGCCGGCTGCGAAGATGCCGTGTTCGAGCATCAGCTGGAGCAGTCGCGGGTAGAGCGGGCTGAGACTCCGTTCGATCGAAACGGTGTCGTCATAGCGCGGAGCCGTGCTCGTGAGCCGCGCTACCCGCATCGCCCGCGCGCTCTTGAGGATGACGTCGCCGGTGTCCATGTGGCCCTCGGTCTCGATCAGCCGGAGCCGGGCGTCGACCTGGGTCAGGCGGGCGGCGTCGGCCTCGACCTGGGCGGCCAGTTCGGTTCGGCGCAGCCGGAGCATGCCACGTAGCTCGGTCGATTCGATCTTGTCTTCGATCATGGCCTTCACCTGTTGGAGGGTGAAGCCGAGGTCTTTGAGGGCGATGACCCGGTTGAGCACCCGCAGCTGGGCCGCGGTGTAGTAGCGGTAGCCGCTGTGCGGGTCGACGTGGGCGGGGCGGATCAGGCCGATGGTGTCGTAGTGACGCAGCATCCGCACCGACACCCGGCCGAGGCCGGCGAAGTCTCCGATGGTGAACATGGTGGCTCCACTATCGGGCCTGACATCCCCTCCGAGGGCGACATCGCCCCTCAACCAGTGGTCGCACCAGGGCAAGTCCCTGGGTCAGCCGGCGCGGACGGCATCACATTTGGTGGTGGACGCCCGGTCCGGGCAGGGAGGTGCGGTCATGTCCTGGAGGTCACTCATGCGATGCCTGATCGGTGTCCTGGCGGAAGCGGGCATGGCCGACGAGTGGGGCTGGGTTCCCACGGATCCACGGCTCCTAGAGCCTCCGGCTCCGGCGGTGCGTGATGCCGATGACGCCGCCGTACGGGCCATGTTCGATGACATCGTCAGGCACCTCGACGACGGAGCGTGAAAGGAGATCCGTCTCATGGATCTGACCCTGGTCCTGATCGGGCTTGTGGGCGGGGTGATTACCGGCCTGTCGCCGTGCATCCTGCCGGTGCTGCCGGTGGTCTTCTTGTCCGGCGGCGGTCGTCGGCGACCCTACCTGGTCGTCGCCGGCCTGGTGACCGGTTTCAGCCTGCTGACCCTGGCCGGTGCGGCTGTCCTGGCCACGCTGCCGATTCCGCATGGTGCTGTCCGCTGGGCCGGGCTGGCCGCGTTGTTGCTACTTGGGCTGGGACTGATGGTTCCTCGCGTCGGCGAGCTCCTGGAGGCCCCGTTCACCCGGATCCCGCAGCGCAACGTCGAACCCGACCGAGGTGGGTTCCTGCTCGGCCTGGTGCTCGGTGTGGTCTACGCACCGTGCGCCGGGCCGGTGCTGGCCGCGATCACGGTGGCCGGCGCGACCGGCACCGTCGGCGCCGGGACGATCGTGCTGACCGCGGGATTCGCGGTCGGTACCGCGGCGACCCTCATATAACGATCGGCGAGGGTGGCTACGGCGGGACCGGAAACCTGATCCGGTCGCTGCTTCCCATGCCGCAAAAGCGATAGGCCGGCTCCGGGCGGAACCGGCTCGACCTTCTATTGCTGTCTCTTCGCCCCGGGGAGCAGGAACGCGGTCAGGGCGCTCACGACGACGATCAGTCCACCGACGAAGACCCCAGGCTTCTCACCGTCCACGAACGACTGCGGTGACGCGTATGAACCGAAGGTGCTGAAGATGGAGGCCGCGACGGCCACACCTCCCGCGATTCCGGCCTGCCGGATCGTGTTGTTCACTCCGGCGGCGATACCCCGTCCCGGCGGGGGAACGCTGGCCAGAGCGAGACTGCTGATCGGGGCGAGGGTCAGGGCGGTGCCGATGCCGGCGATCACCTCAGGCACGACGAGGCTCGAGTAGGCGATGTCGGTCCGGCTGTCCACAGCGAAGAGGAGCAGCGCCACGGCGAACAGGACCTGTCCGACTGCGATCAGCCGGCGAGGGCCGATGCGATCGCCGAAGTGCCCGGCCAGTGGAGCGACAACGATGGGCATCGCGGTCCAGGGAAGACTGCGTAGCCCAGCTCCCAGTGGGCTGTAGCCCTGTGCCACCTGGAAGAACTGCGTCTGGAGGAAAATCGCTGCCGCCAGGCCGGCGTTGAACGTCAGAGTAACCACGTTGACCAGGCTGAACCCCCGCGAGCGAAACAGGAACAGCGGCAACATCGGCGTGCGGCTGAAGGCCTGCGACGCAACGAATCCGACGAGCAACAGACCACCCGCAACGAGTTTTCCCAGCACGGGCAGTGAGCCCCAGCCGTCGTCAGGACCGCTCACGACCCCCCAGATGGTCAGCAGTAGGCCGCTTGCCGAGAGCAGGACACCCAGCGGGTCCAGCCGGTGGCGCTCGCCCCGCGACTCGGGAAGCACGACCGCTGCGATCACTACGGCCACGATGCCGATCGGCACGTTGAGCCAGAAGATGTAGTGCCAGTGCAGGTGGTCGACGACGGCGCCACCCACCAGCGGGCCGATCGCAACTCCCAAGCCGTAGATGCCGCCCCAGATGCCGACCGCCGACGTACGTGCCTTCGCCGGCACCGAATGCGACAGCAGGGTGAGTGACAGCGGAATCACCGCGGCGCCGCCCAGGCCCTGGACAGCCCGGGCGAGGTTCAGTTGCCAGGTGGTGGTGGACAACGCACACGCGGCCGAGGCGGCGGTGAACAGCACGATGCCGGCGAGGAACAGGCGCCGCCGTCCCAGCCGGTCGCCCCACGCTGCCGCGGTCAGCAGAAACGCGGCGAACGGAAGGGTATATGCGTTGAGCACCCACTGCAGGTCAGGAGTCGACGCATTCAGGTCCGCCCGGACGGCCGGCAGAGCGGTACTCACGACGAGGGTGTCCAACGACGCCATGAAAGTGGGAATCCCCACGGCGATGAGGATCCCACTCAGCGATCGGGTGCGTGTCGGTGGCGCGGCGACTGCGGTTGACATCAGATCGGCTTCCTTTGAAAAGTGCCATCGGCACCGTCCGGCATCCGGGTGTGGCGCGAGGGCCTGTACTTGCGGGAGCGGCCGTGCCGGTTCGGCGTAAGCGACGGCATTGCGTAGCTGGCGCAGGGCGTGAACGTGCGCGACTTGACTGTTCCGACCGGCATGCCAGGCTCGGATCTTCCAGCGAAGCGATTCGCTCGTCCGACGAAGTCGCCTGCGCCGTCGCTGAGCGCCGCTCGGGCAAGGTGGCTCTGCAGGCGTGCCTCGGCGAAGGTGACCATGGCGACGGTGATGCCGCTGGGTCGGGGGTGGCATGAAGCCACGAAAGGACCTGACACGATGTCAGGGTCAAGTTACCGACCAGTAATAGACGCCGAATGTGGCCAACACCGCATCAGCGAACCCGCGCACCGGGCACGCCGTCGTCATGAGCACGAAGCACGCGTACAGGAAGACTGGAGTGCTGCCATGCGTACGATGCCATTCGCGCCCCTCGCCCTGGTCGCCGCGTTCGATCTCGCCTTCGGGTCGACCTGCGGTGACGAGAAGTGCGTCGCCGACGCCACGACGATCATCACCACTCACCCGGAACCGCCGCACGCCGCACGCTGGGCGCAGCTGCGCGACGGTAACTCGGCGTCGCCCGCCCGCATTCAGGTCACTTCGTACCGGCCGCGCGCCCGCCCGCCCGCCGGGGCGGCGCACGGGCGCGGGACCCGGAGCCGGCCGTCCCCCCCCCCCCCCCGCCCACCCCCCCCCCCCCCCCCCCCCGGCCCCCCCCCGCCCCCCCCCCCCCCCCCCCCC
>NZ_JBFBAD010000175.1:0-18448 GCF_040682075.1 Actinoplanes sp. NPDC051411
GGCCGGCCCCGTCGTGGCGGCCGGCCCCGTCGTCGCGGCCGGCCCCGTCGTCGCGGCCGGCCCCGTCGTCGCGGCCGGCCCCGTCGTCGCGGCCGGCCCCGTCGTCGGGGCCGACCCAGCGCGCGAACGTGACCCGGAACACCACCACGCCCGCCTCCGCGGCCAGGGTCGCGTCGGGCTCGGGGACGCCCCGGGCGCGCAGGCCCTCGGCGAGGGCGCCGGCCAGCCGCGCCATCTTGATCAGCTCGCGCTCGAGCAGGTCGGCGTGGGAGCTGATGATCGCCTGCCGCTGACGCGAGTGCTCCCGGTGCTGACCCAGGAACTCGGCCGCGGTGTCGAGGGCGGCGGCGATCGCCTGCATCGGGGTGGCCTCCGGCGGCGCTCCGGCCAGCGCCGCGACCAGGGCCTCCTGCAGGTCGGACGAGCCGGCGAAGAGCACCTCGCGCTTGTCGGCGAAATGCCGGAAGAACGTACGCGCGGTGACGCCCGCCTTCGCCGCGATGTCGGCCACCGTCGTGTCGTCGAAGCCGCGTTCCACGTACAGCTGCATGGCGGCGGCCCGCAGCCGGCCGTTCGCGTCCTCCGCCCATCTCCCCACACTGTGAGTGTAGTCATGTCACATGATGACATGACTCCTGCTATGGTCATGTCATCAAGTGACATCAGGAGGTTCTCTCATGCGCGTCTTCGTCACCGGAGCGTCGGGCTGGATCGCGTCCGCCGTCGTCCCCGAACTGCTCACCGCCGGCCACCAGGTGCTCGGCCTGGCCCGCTCCGACGCCGCCGCGGCCAAGGTCGCCGCGCTCGGCGCCGATGTCCAGCACGGCGACCTGAACGACCTCGAAGGCCTGCGGGCGGCCGCCGCGGCGAGCGACGGGGTGGTCCACCTCGGCTACAACCACGACTTCTCCCAGATGAGCGCCGCCGCCGACACCGACCGCTCCGTGATCGACGCGTTCGGCGAGGTGCTGGCCGGCAGCGACCGGCCGCTGCTCATCGCCTCGGGCGTGCTCGGCCTGGCCAACGGCCGCACGGCCACCGAGGACGACCGCCCCGACGCGGCCGCCCACCCTCGGGTCGCCAACGCGGCCGCCACCCTGGCCCTGGCCGACCGCGGCGTCCGGTCGATCGTGGTCCGGTTCGCGCCGACCGTGCACGGTGAGGGCGACTACGGGTTCACGCGGATGCTCGCCGGCATCGCCCGGGAGAAGGGCGTCTCGGCGTACGTCGGCGACGGCGCCAACGTCTGGCCGGCCGTCCACCGCCTCGACGCCGGCTCACTGGTCGCCGGCGCCATCGACCGCGCCTCGGCCGGGACGATCCTGCACGCCACCGCCGAGGAGGGCGTACCGTCCCGCGAGATCGCCGAGGCGATCGGCCGCAGCCTCGACCTGCCGGTCAAGTCGATCCCGGCCGACCAGGCGGTCGGCCACTTCGGATGGATCGGCCCGATCTTCGCCGCCGACTCGCCCACCACCAGCGAGAAGACCCGGCGCCTCCTCGACTGGCACCCCACCCACAACACCCTGATCGAAGACCTCGACGCGGGGTACTACTCGAGCCCACGGTGACGGTCCGTACACCCGTGACCGGGCGGCCGGCAGCCTGATCCCGTCGCTCGAAGGCCGGCGGGTGATCGTGTTCGACGACCAGATGCGGGACACGCCGGCCGGCTGCCCGCCCGAGCAAGCAGTCGGCCGGCAGTTCTCACTTCCAGGGCCACGTCGACCCGGTTCTCAGCGGATTCGCAGGGAAGTTGTCCACAGGACCGGGCAGGGGCGGCCGATGGGGTGCCGCGAACGAGATCCTCACCCCCAGGAGACGTGATGTCCGTCAGCGCGATCGGCTCGATTTCCGGCACGAGCAGCGTCACCGACGCGTACACCGAGTTGCAGAAAGCCCAGCAGAGACTCGCCGCCGACCTGGCCGCCAAGGCGGACGCGGCGAAGGTGCTGGCCGCGGACCGCGACGCGGTGGCCCGGGCCCAGCAGGCGGCCCAGCAGGCGCAGGCCACGCAGGCGGCGCAGCGGGCCGCCGACCAGCAGATGCTGCCGGTGGCGCAGACGCCGCAGCAGCAGAGCAAGCCGATCACGGCGAGCGCGAGCGCGCTCGGCGGGTCCTTCGACGTTACGGTGTGACGGCCCCCGCGCCGAGGCGTTGTCCACAGCAGCCCGCTTATCCACAGGCTCCCCGCACGATCTTCGTTTTCGCGCGATAATCGAAATCGGGGGGCCCCGCGGGCGCGCGGAACCTATTTACGGCCTGATCTTTATTACGACCCGATCAGCGTCGCTCGTCAATGTTAATCGTTGACATCGAGATGCCTCGAAGACGAGACTTCTCCTGTGTCACATTCCCCCGCCGTTCGTCGCCGCGCCATTCCGGTCGCCGGCCTGCTGGCCATTGTCACGGCCCTGACCGGGGTGGCCGGCTGCGGCCGGCCCAAAGATGAAGACAACCCGCCGGCGGTCGCTCCATCCGCCGAGTTCGGCGGCACCGATCTCGCCTGGATCGAGATCACCATCGCGATGGACGAGCAGGTGCAACCGCTGCTCGCCCTGGTGCCCGAGCAGAGCCGGGATGCGAAGACGCAGGCCCTGGCGGTCAAGGTGCAGGCCTTCACCGGCACCGAGCTCGCTCAGCTGAGGGCGCTTCACGACGAGGCCGGGCTGCCGGCACAAAATCCGCACGAGGGCATGCCGATGCCGGGGCTGGTGTCGGCCGATACCGTCAAGAAGGCGTCCACCTTGCGGGGCGCCGCGTTCGACGAACTGGTTCGCGAGCAGATCTCCGCCCATTTGAAACAGGGGAGGAATCTGGCCGAGAGCGAGGAGAAGGCGGGCACCGATCAACGGACTCGCGCATTGGCGTCCGACGTCATTCACACGCGTACGGAAGCTTTGAGCTCTTGATGAACGGGCGCCGTCGTTATCGACGGCGCCCGTTCTTTCCTTACGGCAGTTCGTAGTTTTCGTTGAGGGCGGCGCCGCGGTCCGGCTTGTACTGGTCGAAACCGCGCGGGTCGCACTGCAGGCCACCGTTGATGCAGTGGGTGGTCAGGGCGGCCAGGGTCGGGACGTCCCAGGCGTTGAAGACGTCGTAATGGAATGAATAGCCGCGTCCGCTGGAGAAGTGGACCTGCGACATGTCGCCGCTGACCGGCCACGCCATCTTGAACTCGATCATCGGCACGGCGACCGGGTGGTCGTTCGGGCAGACGCCGAGCACCGGGTAGGCCATGTGCGACTTGTGGTCCGGCGTGTCCAGGTGGCGGCCGTCCCAGCAGCTGGGAGCCTGGAGCCGCGCGTTGAGCTGGGTGCCGGCCGGGCAGGTGGCCGGGATGTCCCAGTTGAACGAGCTGTCACCGCACTCGAAGCCCTCGACCGCGCCCGGGTTGTTCTTGAAGTCGTCGAGCGTGGCGCTCGGGCTGCCGACGACGTAGCGCAGGCCCGGCGGGAACGGCCGGACGCTGGTGTAGTCGATGACGCCACTCTTGTAGTAGATGACCTGCCGGCCCACCGGCTGCACCGCGTTCGTGCCGTTGAGCAGGGTCGGCATCCAGTAGCCGGTCTTGTCACCAGGCGTGATGCAGGCCGTGCCTCCGGACTGGAGCGACGCCAGCGTGGTGGTCGCGTTCGTGGTGGTGTTGCCCATGAACGTGTGCGAGTGCGAGGCGCCCGGCATGTTGGGGAACACGATCGGGTCGTCCGGCAGGTTGCTGCGGCTCACCGCGCAGTTGGCCTGGAACTCGTGGTGCGTGGTCGCCGGGTTGGTGGGCGGCGGCACGTAGGTCGACGGCACCACCCCGGTCACCGGCGGGTTCGCCATCACGTAACCCGGGCCGTCCGAGGCGGGCGGGTTGGTGAGCGATCCGTACACCTTGAACTCGAACAGCGAGTAGCCGTAGGTGGTGCCCCGCTGCGTTCCGTACATCCGGACGTAGCGACCGGAGCCGTTGACGTTGACGGTCTGATTACCGCCCGCGCCGGTGGTGGTGTTGTAGATCGAGGTCCAGGTGGTGCCGTCGGGCGAGGTCTGGATCTGGAAGGCCTTTGCGTACGCCGTCTCCCACTGCAGCTGGACCGACGTGATCGTGGCCGTGCTGCCGAGGTCGACACGCAGCCACTGCGGATCGGCCCAGGCACTGCCCCAGCGGGTGGTCGAGTTGCCGTCGACGGCCGCGGCGGCGGGGGCTCCGCCGTTCTCGGTCGACGAGGCGATCGTGGGACGGCCCTGCGAGAGCAGAGTGTCGGCGGCGTGGGCCGACTGCACGCCGGCGATCACGAGACCGCCGCCGAGCAGGGCCACGCCGATCGGGGCGACGAGGCGTCTGAGCCGCCGTTTCAGAACTGTCATGGTGTCTCCAGGGGATCGGGGAATCAGTACGCGCCGACGCGGGGACGCCGGGACGAACTTGGAGAGCGCTTTCCGAAGTGTTACGCCATGCTGTCGCGGACGTCAATGCTCCTGCCTTTTTGCGGGGGTTTTCGGCCTTTATACGCCTGGAGGGAGAGCGCTCTCCACGTGTGCTATAAAGACCGCATGCCAAGCGGACGCGCCCCGACCCTCGAGGACGTCGCCCGCGTGGCGGGCGTCTCCCGGGCCACCGTCTCCCGGGTCATCAACGGCATCCGCAACGTCGACCCCCAGATCCACGAGATGGTGTGGGACGCGGTCGGCCGCACCGGCTACGTTCCCAACCGGCTCGCCCGGTCCCTGGTCACCCGGCGCACCGGCACGGTCGCGCTGGTCGTCTCCGACTCCGAGTCGCACGACGACGACCCGTTCATGAGCCGCTTCTTCGCCGACCCCTACTTCGGGCGCGTCGTCGGCGGCCTGATGAGCGTGCTGCGCGCCTCGGGCATCCAGCTGGCGCTGCAGATCGTCGGCACCGAGGAGGGGCGCAAACGCCTGATCGGCGACCTGCGCAACGGGCAGGCCGACGGCGCCGTGGTGCTCTCGCTGCCGGCCGTCGACCCGCTCCCCCGCATGCTCACCGACGACGGCGTCCCGGCGGTCCTCATCGGACGGCCCGCCGAACCGGTGCCGATCAACTACGTCGACCTGGCCAACGAGACCGGCGCGACCCTGGCGGCGGAACACCTTCTGGGCCGGGGCTGCCGGCAGATCGGCATGATCTCGGGGCCGGCCGAGGTGCCGGCCAGCAGCGACCGCATCTCCGGCTTCCGCCGGACGATGGCAAAACACGGGCATGCGTGGGTGCCCACGGTCACCGGCAACTTCACCCAGGAGAGCGGCGAGGCCGCCATGCGTACGCTGCTGGCCGGCCACCCGGAACTCGACGGGGTGTTCGTGGCCAACGACCTCATGGCCCTGGGCGCGTTACTGGCCCTGCGCGACGCGGACCGCCGCGTGCCGGAAGACGTGGCGATGATCGGCTTCGACGACAGCAGCGCGGCGGTGGCGGCCCGGCCGGCGTTGACGACCGTGCGGCAGCCGCTGGAAGACATGGCGGCCGAGGCGGCCCGGCTGCTGCTGGCCCACATCGACGACCCGGGCGGCCGGGTGTCCTCCGTGATCTACGAGCCGAAGCTGGTCGTGCGCCAGTCGGCGTAAGCGTTTCCTCGCCGGCCAGCGGGCGGGATGCCGACCACGGGGTGGCGTCCCGCCCGCGCTCTGTCGCCTCGGCCTTGGCCTGACGGTTCAGCGGAGGTGGAGGCGCTCCAGGGCGTCGGTGGCGATCTCGAGCGCGAGTTGGTCGGCGAGGGTGGCGCCGACGAAGTCGCCGGCCGCGCGCATCCGGTCGGCGATCTGCTCGCCGCACGCCTGCGCCTCCGCGAGGCGGACGTCGCCCCCGAGGCCCCGCAGCCAGAGGACGGTCTTGGCAAGGTGGGGCGGGGCATCTCCGTACCCCGGCACCGGCAGCACCTTGATCGCCGCCGCGAGCCGGGCGAGCGGTGCGTCGTGGCCGTCGAGGAGCAGGCCGAACTGCTCATCCGGGCTGAGCTCCCCGCCGTCGGCCGAGACCAGCACCGGCGGCAGCGGGTGGCCGGCGACCGTCGGCAGCGAAACCGTCTCGTCGCCGACGTCGAAGCCGATGTGCACCCGAGACGCGTAGCCCGGCTCGTCGACGCAGACCACCACCCGCTGGGGTCCCGCCTCGCCGAGGTCCATCACCAGGGCGCTCGTCCGATCGAGGTCGCCGATCTGCAGTTCGCCGTCGAGCGGCTCGAACTCGTCGTCGAAGACGATCTCCCCGACGAGCGGCATCGCGCTCTCCCACACCGCCGCGCGAACCAGCCCGGCCCGGCCGATGCTCCGCACGATGATGTGGCCCGGCCCGGTGAAGATCGCGGCGTCGGCGTCCGCCCCGTCGCCCTCGGGATCGTCCAGAAATTCCTGCGGCACCGCCCCGCCGATCAACAGGTACGGCTTGTCGGCAAAGACGTTCACGGCCCCGACCATCATGGTCAGCAGCGTATCCAGCGACGTCGCGCCCTCATTAACTGGGCGCGACCCGGCTTCGGCGGGCGCTCGGCGGGGCAGTATGAATGCATGGCTGACGCGAGCCCCACCGGAGAATTCACCCGCGATTCGCGCTACATCTCGACGCGCATCACCGAGGACGGCCGGGACGGCTACCCGGTCGAGCCGGGTCGTTATCGCCTGGTCGTGAGCCGGGCCTGCCCGTGGGCCAACCGGGCGATCATCGTGCGCCGCCTGCTCGGCCTCGAGGACGTGCTCTCGATGGGCATCGCCGGGCCGACCCACGACGAGCGCAGCTGGACCTTCGACCTCGACCCGGGCGGCCGCGACCCGGTGCTCGGCATCGAACGCCTCCAGGAGGCCTATTTCGCGCGCTTCCCCGGCTATGAGAAAGGGATCACCGTGCCGGCGATCGTCGACGTGCCGACCGGACAGGTCGTCACCAACGACTTCGCCCAGATCACGATCGACCTGTCGCTGGAGTGGCGGAAATATCACCGGTCCGGCGCGCCCGAGCTCTATCCCGAGCATCTCCGCGAGCGGATCGACAAGGTCAACGACTTCGTCTTCGCGGACGTGAACAACGGCGTCTACCGGGCCGGCTTCGCGACCGGCCAGGAGGCGTACGAGAAGGCCTACCATCGCCTCTTCGACCGCCTGGACAAGCTCAGCGACCTGCTGGCGCGCCAGCGCTACCTCGCCGGCGACACGATCACCGAGGCCGACGTGCGGCTCTTCACCACGCTGGCCCGCTTCGACGCCGTCTATCACGGCCACTTCAAGTGCAATCGGAACAAGCTCTCCGAGATGCCGGTGCTCTGGTCCTATGCCCGTGACCTGTTCCAGACCCCGGGCTTCGGCGACACGATCGACTTCGTCGACATCAAGCGGCACTACTACATCGTTCACGCGAACATCAACCCCACCGGTATCGTGCCGGCCGGCCCCGACCTGTCGAACTGGCTCGCTCCGCACGATCGCGACCGTCTGGGCGGCCGCCCCTTCGGCGACGGGACTCCCCCGCCGCCGCCCAAGGAGGTCGTCCCGGCCGGCCACGGCGCCGTCTGAGCGCCGCCCCTGTTTTCACGGATCCAGACCAGCGCTATTCCAACCAGCGCAGGTCGCCGCGGGCCGGGTCGGCGGGCTGGTGCAGCGCCTCGCGGAGCAGGTCGTCGAGCTGGCGGCGCTTCTCGGCCGGGAGATGCGCCAGCAACCGCTCCTGCTCGGCCAGGCCCGCGCTGACCGCCTGATCGACGACGTCGAAGCCGTGCGGCGTGAGCCGCACCAGAACTCCGCGCCGGTCGCTCGGCGACGGTGACCGCTCCACCATGCCCGCCTTCTCCAGCCGGTCGAGGCGCGCGGTCGTGCCGCCGGTGCTGAGCATCATGGAGGCGGCCAGGGCGCCGGGTGACAACTGATAGGGCTCGCCCGCCCGGCGCAGGGTGGCGAGCACGTCGAACTCCGGCCGGCCGATGCCGAAGGTGGCATAGGCCTTCTCTGCCCGGTCGCCCGCGAGCCGGGCCAGCCGGAAGATGCGGCCGAAGATCGCCATCGGGCCGGTGTCGAGGTCGGGCCGCTCGTGCGCCCACTGCCCGACGATGCGGTCGACTCCGTCTTTTTCTCTCGCATGTGCCACGCCCCAATTGTCTCGACGTCGAGCTTCTTGACAACGAGGAGCCTAGAGGCATTTTATCTTTATGTCGAGATACTTTCCGTCGAGAGACTCCAGGGAGCTTCCGATGCGCACTCCGGTCCTCGTCATCACCGCCCTCACCCCGGCCATCTGGGGCACGACCTATGCGGTCACCACCGAGTTCCTGCCGGCCGGGCGCCCGCTGCTCGCCGGCGTGCTCCGCGCTCTCCCGGCCGGCCTGCTGCTCATCACCCTGACCCGGCGCCTGCCGCGCGGCGTGTGGTGGTGGCGCTCGGCCGTCCTCGGCGCGCTCAACATCGGGCTTTTCTTCGCCATGCTCTTCGTCAGCGCCTATCGCCTGCCCGGCGGCATGGCGGCCGTGCTCGGCGCGGCCCAGCCGCTGGTCGTGGCCGGCCTCACCGTGCTGCTGCTGATCGAGCGGGTCGCGCTGCGCACGGTTCTCGCCGCCCTGGCCGGCGCGGCCGGCGTGGCCCTGGCCGTGTTGACCGCGACCGCCCGGCTCGACCCCCTCGGCCTGCTCGCCGGCCTGACCGGCACCACGTCGATGGCCCTCGGCCTGGTGCTGACCAAGCGCTGGGGCCGCCCCGGCGTCTCCCTGCTGACCTCGACCGGCTGGCAGCTCAGCGCGGGCGGCCTCCTGCTGGCCCCGGTCGCGCTCGTCGCCGAGAGCCCTCCCCCGGCGCTCACCGCGACCAATCTCGCGGGCTATGCCTACCTGTCACTGGTCGGCACGGCGATGGCCTATTCGATCTGGTTCTGGGGCCTGGAGCGGCTGCCGGCGGCCCGGGTCTCGCTGCTCGGCCTTCTCTCGCCGCTGGTCGCGGCCGTGGTCGGCTGGGCCGCGCTGGGCCAGGGCCTCACCGTGGCCCAGGTCGGCGGCATGGTGCTGGCCTTCGGCGCGGTGCTGTGGGGTCAGCGCGGTTCAGCGCAGGTCCGCGTTCTCGACCACCCGGCTCGGGAAACCGGTGCGCGCGGCGTGCAGCATCGCCCGGCCGAGCCGGTCGGAGGTGGTGACATATTTCGGGGCGATCCGCTCGGCGAGCGTGAGCAGGGGCGCCGTGGCGGTATAGATCGAGTTGTAGAGCCGGGTCTTGGAGCGCGCGCCGTGCGTCGGGCGGATGATCCCGGGGCGGAAGGCATATCCGTTGGGCAGCAAGGCGATGATGTCCCGCTCGGCCCGCCCCTTGACCCGCGACCACATCCGGCGGCCGTCGGGGTCGGTGCCCGCGCCCGAGACATAGACGAAAACGACCCGCGGGCTGACCTCGGCAAAGACGCGGGCCGCCGCCATCGGATAGTCGTAGGAGACCACGGTGTATTCGGCCTCGTCGAGACCCACCGACGAGACACCCAGGCAATAGAAGCAGGCGTCGGCGCCGGCCAGGTCGTCCTTGACCGGCGTCAGGTCGGCGAAATCGCTGAGCCTGACCTCGCGCAGCTTGGGGTGCCGCACTCCGGTCGGCGTCCGGCCGACGGCGACGACCTCCTCGACGTCGGGGGCGAGCAGGCTCTCGCGCAGCACACCCTGGCCGACCATGCCGGTCGCACCGAAGACGACGACCTTCATCGCTGCTCCCCTCGCGCCCAGATCTCTGAATGCCAGCTCTCGCACCCCGGTCAGCAGCCCCGGGCGCCCGCTGTCCCCTGATCATTGGCCATCCCCCGGTGTGACACACCCGGGTTGCTCGATCCGGTGATCAGCGCATCGGCTGCGTCCGCGAGAGCGATCGCTGACGCGACCCTTATTCTGCGCCTCGCACGGTCCGGCGATCCTGTCACGGTCCGCGGTGGGCCTGCTTTCGGGTACGCCGTGACGACCTGACCTGCTCCCCGAGACCGGTGTCAAACCAAGCCCCGAAAACGTCGTACCCGTCTCCTAGGGTTTGCCCGTGCCTGTTGAACGATGGTCCGTCACCCAGGTCGAGTCTCTCGCTCCCGACGCCACGTCGGTGAAGGCCGCGCGCGGTCTCTCCGGCGCCGGCTCCTGGTCGTCGGCCGGGCGCCTCGACGACATCGTCTGGGGCGTCTGCCGCAGCTATCAGGTCTGCGTCGACCTGACCGGTCCGGCCTTCAAGTGCTCCTGCCCGAGCCGCAAGATCCCTTGCAAACACTCCCTCGGCCTGCTCCTGCGCTGGGCCGAGTCCGATGTGTCCGGCGAGCCCGCGCCCGCGTTCGCCGTCGAGTGGCAGGCCGCGGCCAAGGCCGAGGCCAAGCCGCGGGCCGCCACCACCCCCGACCCGGCCGCCGCCGCCCGCCGGGCCGAGCAGCGCGCCGAGCGCGTGGCCGGCGGCATGGCCGAGCTGCGGCGCTGGCTCGACGACCAGGTCCAGCTGGGCCTGGCCGGTGCCCAGCGGGGTGGCCACCAGCCGTTCGAGACCATGGCCGCCCGGCTGGTCGACGCCCAGGCGCCGGGCGCCGCCGGCGCGGTGCGGCGCCTGGGCTCGTTCGCCGGCATCGGCCCGCACTGGGCCGACCGTCTGCTGGGCGAGCTGGCGCTGCTGCGGCTGCTGGTGTCCGGGCACGAGCGACTCTCCGAGCTGACGCCCGAGCTGGCCGCCACGGTCCGCAGCCGCATCGGCTTCCCGGTCGCCACCGAGGAGGTGCTGGCCGGTGCCCGGGTGAGCGACCGCTGGCAGGTGCTCGGCCAGGTCGACACCGACGACGGCGCGCTGACCACCCGGCGCACCTGGCTGCACGGCGCGGCGCACGACCGGTTCGCGCTGGTGCTCTTGTTCGCCGCGGCCGGGCAGCCGCTGACCGCCGACCTCGTTCCCGGCACCGAGTTCCGCGGCGATCTCACCTTCTACCCCGGCTCGGCTCCTCTGCGCGCTCTGGTCGCCTCGCGTGACAGCGGAGCCGAGCCGTTCCGGTCGCCCGACGGCGCCACCGGTCTCGGCCCCGCGCTGGCCGGCTGGGCCTCGACGGTCGCCGCCGAGCCCTGGCGTTACGACGCCCCGGTCCTGCTGGCCGGCGTCACCCCGACCGACGACGGCTGGCTGGCCGACACGACCGGCCACGCCCTGCCCCTGGCGGCCGGCCATCGCGAGCCGTGGTGGCTGCTCGCCGCGTCCGGGGCCGCACCGGTGACGGTCGCCGCCGAGTGGTCACCCTCCGGGCTGCGCCCGCTGGCCGCCTGGGTCGACGGCGAGTTCGTTCCCGCCGCGCCGCCGCTGCCCGATCCGGGCACCACCCGTGGCCCCGAGCTTCCGCCCGAGATGCTGGCCGCGGCCCTGGTCGGCACCGCCCGCCGCCCGTGGGCCGGCTCGGCGCCGCTGCTCGACACGGCCGCGGTCGCCCTCACTGCGCGGCGGGCGGCGGTGATGCCGGCGACCGGCCGTTCCGGGGTTCCCGCGTCGCCGCCCGAGACCTCACCCGCCCTGCCCTCCGCAGCCGGGCGACGCCTGGCCCGCATTCTCGCCGACGGTGTTCCCGGCGGCAGCCAGCTCGCCCAGGAGCTCCTGGCCCAGTGGCTGGCCGCCGCCGCCGAGCGGGCCGGCCACGTGCCGCCGGCGACGCTTCCCACGCTGCTCGACGCGGGCCGCCGCAATTCGATTATCCGCCCGTCGATCGCCCGGGTCGCGGGACGCCGTGGCCAGTGGCTGGCCGGCATGCGCGCCGACTGGCGCTGGCTGCGCGACGAG
This sequence comes from Actinoplanes sp. NPDC051411, assembly GCF_040682075.1. Lineage (NCBI taxonomy): Bacteria > Bacillati > Actinomycetota > Actinomycetes > Micromonosporales > Micromonosporaceae > Actinoplanes > Actinoplanes sp. NPDC051411. The sequence goes on from NZ_JBFBAD010000175.1 coordinate 11,743, forward strand.
GCCGCCGCCCCGGCCGAGGCCACGCAGGCGACCGTCTCGTCCGACGACGTCTGGGAGACCGGCACGCTCGGTGAGCGGCTCGGCCATCTCACGGCGCTCCGGCGCACCGCGCCGGGCCGGGCCCGCGAGCTCGTCGAGAGCACCTGGGCCAAGGAGTCGTCCGACGACCGGGCACGGTTCCTCGGCGCTTTCGGCACCGGCCTGTCGCTCGACGACGACGCGTTCCTCGAGCAGGCGCTCGACGACCGCCGCAAGGAGGTGCGCGAGGCGGCGCTGGAGCTGCTCCGCGGCCTTCCGGGCGCCTCGCTCGGTGTCCGGATGGCCGAGCGGGCCCGCGCCGCCGTCCAGGTCGAGCATCGTCAGATCGGCGCCGGCCGGCTGGTCGTGACGCCGCCCGAGGAGCTGACCGCCGAGCTTCGCCGCGACGGCGTGGGTGCCACACCGGCCCGGGGCACCGGCGTGAGCGCGTGGCTGCTCGAAGAGGTGGTCGCCGGGGCGCCGCTGTCGACGTGGAGCGACCCGGCCACGATGCTCGGGCTCGCCCGCGGCACCGACTGGGAGCTGCCGCTGCTGCACGGTTGGGCCAAGGCGGCCACCGCGCAGGGCGACACCGCCTGGACGACCACGCTGCTCGGCCAGGCGTCGGCCGGCCTGCGCGAGTCGGTGCGGTGGGATCTGCATCTGGTGCTGCCGTCCGACGAGCTCGGCCGGCTCGCCGCCGAGGCGCTGCGCCGTGAGGACGGCATGGCCAACCGGCTGCTCGCCCTTCACTCGGGGCGGTGGCCCGACGAGCTGTCGGTCGCCGTCATCGAGACGATCGCCCACCGCGCCCGCACCGACCGCCACACCTGGCAGCTGAGCGAGCTGTGCCGAGCCGCCGCGGTCGCCATGCCGCCGAGCTATGCCGACCCGGTCGGCCGGCTCGCCCTCCAACTCGACCAGGAGCCGGCCGACCAGTCCCGGGTGAGACCGGTCGCCGACCTGGCCCGCGCTTTGATCTTCCGACGCGAGATGTTCGAGGAATTGCAGCAGTGACCCGAATTCATGCCATGACCACAAGGAGCTTCGAGTGACCTCACTGCGCCCGCACGCCGAGGACCAGTTCGCCGACGAGCTGGCCCAACTCGCCGCAGCCGACGACCGGCCGCGCCCGCCCGGCTGGCGGCTCTCCCCGCAGGCCGTGGTGACCTACCTGCTCGGTGACGGCGCCAAGATCACTCCGAAATACGTCGGCCCGCGGCGGCTCATGGAGGTGGCGGTCTCGACCCTGGTCACCGATCGGGCGCTCCTGCTGCTCGGCGTGCCCGGCACCGCCAAGACCTGGGTCTCCGAGCATCTCTCGGCCGCGATCTCGGGCGATTCGACCCTGCTGGTGCAGGGCACCGCGGGCACGCCCGAGGAGGCCATTCGATACGGGTGGAACTACGCCCGCCTGCTCGCCGAAGGACCGACCGAGGCGGCACTCGTGCCCAGCCCGATCATGCGGGCCATGCAGGGCGGCACGATCGCCCGGCTCGAGGAGCTGACCCGCGTCCCGTCCGACGTGCAAGATGCGCTGATCACGATCCTGTCCGAGAAGACGCTGCCGGTCCCCGAGCTCAACACCGAGGTGCAGGCGCAGCGCGGGTTCAACCTGATCGCCACGGCCAACGACCGCGACCGCGGGGTCAACGAGTTGTCCAGCGCCCTGCGCCGCCGGTTCAACACGGTCGTGCTCCCGGTGCCGGCCTCGGCCGACGACGAGGTCGAGATCGTCGCCCGCCGGGTGTCGCAGCTCGGCAAGTCGCTCGACCTGCCCGAGGTGCCGGCCGCGCTGGAGGAGATCCGGCGGGTGGTCACGGTCTTCCGCGAGCTGCGCTCCGGCCTCACCGAAGACGGCCGCACCAAGCTGAAGTCGCCGACCGGCACCCTGTCGACCGCCGAGGCGATCTCGGTCATCACCAACGGCATGGCCCTGGCCACCCACTTCGGCGACGGCACCCTGCACCCAGGCGACGTGGCCGCCGGCATCGTCGGCGCGGTCGTGAAAGACCCGGTGTCCGACGGCGTCGTCTGGCGCGAATACCTCGAGACCGTGGTCCGCGACCGGGCCGACTGGCGCGACTTCTACCGGGCCGCCCGCGATGCCTGAACGCGTCTACGGCATCCGGCACCACGGCCCGGGCTCGGCCCGGGCGGTGGTGCAGGAGCTGGAGAGCCATCCACCCGACGTGCTGCTGGTCGAGGGGCCACCCGAGGCGGACGACCTGGTGCGCTGGGTGGGCGACGCCGGCCTGGAGCCACCGGTCGCCCTCCTGGGCTACGCGGCCGACGACCCCCGCCGGGCCGCGTTCTGGCCGTTCGCCGTCTTCTCCCCCGAGTGGCAGGCGATCCGCTGGGCCGTCGAACACAACGTCCCGGTCCGCTTCTTCGACCTTCCCTTCGCCTTCCGCCTGACCGACGACAAGCCGCACGACCCGCCCGCCGACGCCCCTCCAAGCAGCACCGCCCCGCCAAGCAGCACCGCCCCGCCAAGCAGCACCGCCCCGCCGAACAGCGACGACGGCGCCGGCGACGCACCGGCCGACCACGCCGCCACGGTCGGGCCGGATGCCGGGCTCGTCCCGACCGGGCCCGATGCCGGACCGGGGCACGAGGGCGAGGCCGAACCGCGCCGGCCGGTCGACCCGATCGGCGAACTGGCCGCGGCGGCCGGCTACGACGATCCCGAACGCTGGTGGGAAGACGTGGTCGAGCATCGCGGCCTGCCGGCGTTCGAGGCGATCGCCGAGGCGATGACGGCGATCCGCGAGTCCTCGCCCGAGGACCCGGACGACCTGTTGCGCGAGGCGTACATGCGGACCGTGCTGCGCGAGGTCCGGAAGTCCTATGACGACATCGCGATCGTCTGCGGGGCCTGGCACGTGCCGGCGCTGAGCCGCAAGGTCGCGATCAAGGACGACGCCGCCCTGCTCAAGGGCCAGAAGAAGGCGAAGGTCGCGTTCACCTGGGTGCCGTGGACGTACGGGCGGCTCGCCTCCTGGTCCGGTTACGGCGCGGGCGTGCGATCGCCGGGGTGGTACCACCATCTGTTCAACTCGAGCAGCGAAGTGGTGCCACGGTGGCTGGTCGACGCGGCCGGGGTGCTGCGGGCCGAAGGCGTGCCGACCTCGTCCGCCCACGTCATCGAGGCGACCCGGCTGGCCGAGGCGCTGGCCACCCTGCGCGGGCGCCCGCTGGCCGGGCTGGCCGAGGTCACCGAGGCCGCCGAGGCCGTGATGTGCGACGGCGAGCCGCTGCGGGTCGAGCTGATCAGCAGCAAGCTGGTCGTCGGCGAGCGGCTCGGTGGAGTGCCCGACGACATGCCGGCGGTTCCGCTGGCCAAAGACCTCGCGGCCCAGCAGCGCTCGCTCAAACTCAAGCCCGAGGCCCTGGAACGGGCGCTCGACCTCGACCTCCGCAAGGAGAACGACCTGAAGCGCAGCCGCCTGCTGCACCGCCTGCGCACGATCGACGTGCCGTGGGGCGAGCCGGCGACGACCCGGCGCGGCATGGGAACCTTCCGCGAGGAATGGCGGCTGCGATGGCAGCCCGAGTTCGCCGTACGCCTCGTCGAGGGCAGCATGTTCGGCACCACGGTGGCCGCGGCCGCCACGGCCAAGGTCACCGGGGCCGCCCGCGGGGCCGCGACGCTGGCCGAGGTCACGGCACTGGTCGAGACGTGCCTGCTGGCCGACCTCGGCGAGGCGTACAAACCGGTGCTGGCCGCGCTCGACACCCGGGCCGCCCTCGACGCCGACGTCAACCACCTCATGGCGGCCATCCCGGCACTAGCCCGGACACTGCGGTACGGCGATGTGCGGCGTACGGATCTCGGTGGCCTCGCCACGGTGACCGCAAGCCTCCTCGGGCGCGTTTGCGCCGGTCTGCCCTCGGCGGCGGGATCGCTCTCGGACGACGCCGCCAAGGAACTGCGCACCCGGATCGACGGGGTGCACGCGGCGGTCGGCCTGCTCGACGACCAGGAGCTGCGCGAACGCTGGCTGACCACGCTCGGGTCGGTCGCCGGGCGCGCCGACCTGCACGGCCTGCTCGCCGGGCGGCTCACCCGGCTGCTGCTCGACGCCGGCCGGGTCGACGGCGCCGAGGCGCGTCGCCGGCTGCGGCTGCCACTGACCATCGGCACGCCGCCCGCCCACGCCGCGGCCTGGGTCGAGGGCTTCCTCGGCGGCGGCGGGTTGCTGCTGGTGCACGACGATGCCCTGCTGCAACTGCTCGACGACTGGCTCGGCGACATCCCGGCCGGCGCGTTCGACGATGTGCTGCCGTTGCTGCGCCGCACGTTCGGCGCGTTCGACATGGGCGAGCGGCGGGCGATCGGCGAACGGGTGGCGGGTCCTCGGGCGGCCGCCACGGAAAGCGCGGACGGGCTCGGCTACGACCCGGAGCGGGCGGCGCTGGTCGTGCCGACGCTGAGCGAGTTGCTCGGTCGCGACGTCTCGGCCGACGCCATCTTCAGCCCGAAGGAGGGGCGATGAGTACGCACGAAAGCAGGGACATGAGCGCCGGCACGGACGGCGGCGTGAGCGGCGCGCCGGACGGCGGGGACGCCGCCCGGGAGCGGTTGCGCCGGTGGCGAATGGTGCTTGGCGGGCCGTCCGAGCAGGCGCTGGGCAAGGCCGAGGGACGCGACGGGGCGATGGATGCCGCGCTGGCCGCGCTCTACGACGCCGACGGGGAGGACGGCGACCGGCGCGGAGCGAAGCGGTCGGCCGGGCTCGGCGGGTCGGCGCCCAAGGTGGCCCGATGGCTCGGCGACATCCGGGAATACTTCCCGAGCACGGTCGTACAGGTCATGCAGGCCGACGCGATCGAGCGGCTCGACCTGACCCGGCTGCTGCTCGAGCCGGAGATGCTGGCCGCGGTCGAGCCCGACGTGCATCTCGTCGGCACGCTGCTCTCACTCAACCGGGTCATGCCCGATCAGACCAAGGACGCGGCCCGGCAGGTCGTCCGGAAGGTCGTCGACGACCTGGAGAAGCGGATCGCCCAGCAGACCCGGGCGGCGGTGAACGGCGCGCTCAACCGGGCCGCCCGCATCAACCGGCCCCGGCACGCCGACATCGACTGGGACAAGACGATCCGCGCCAACCTCAAGCACTACCAGGCCGAGCACCGCACGGTCATCCCGGAGCGGCTGGTGGGGTACGGGCGGCGCACCACCGCGGTGCAGCGTGACGTCGTGCTGTGCGTGGACCAGTCCGGGTCGATGGCCGCGTCGGTCGTGTTCTCCGGTGTCTTCGCCGCCGTGCTCGCCTCCATGCGGTCGCTGCGCACGTCGCTGGTCGTCTTCGACACCTCGGTCGTCGACCTCACCGACCAGCTGAGCGACCCGGTCGAGGTCCTCTTCGGCACCCAGCTGGGCGGCGGCACCGACATCAACCGGGCGATCGCCTACAGCCAACAACTGATCACCCGGCCCCGGGACAGCATCTTCGTGCTGATCAGCGATCTCTACGAGGGTGGAGTCCGCGAGCAGATGCTGCGCCGGGTCGCCGAGATGACCTCGGCCGGGGTTCAGGTCGTGGTGCTGCTCGCCCTGTCCGACGAGGGGGCGCCGGCCTACGACCACGAGAACGCGGCCGCGCTCGCGGCGCTGGGAGTGCCCGCCTTCGCGTGCACACCAGACGCGTTCCCCGACCTCATGGCGGCGGCGATCGAGCGGCGCGACCTCAAGGCTTTCGCCGAGCGTTTCGCGGACCAGAGAGGGATCAGGTGAGGTAAGTAGTGTGGACGCTATGACTGATTACACGGCAGCCCCCGACGGTCACGCGGACGCGCCCCGGCCCGGCACTCAGTCGATCAACGCCGAGCGCTGGCAGGAGAGCTGGGACCGGCAGCAGACGGCCTTCATGCCCGACCGCGAGCAGCGCTTCGCCGCGATGCTCGACGCGGTGGCCGCGACGACCGACGGGCGGCCGCCGCGACTGCTCGATCTCGCCGGCGGCACCGGCACGATCTCGCTGCGGGCACTGGCCCGCTTCACCGGCGCCGACGTCACGGTCCTCGATCAAGACCCGGTGCTCCTGGCGATCGCCGGCGCCTCGCTGCGCGACCGGGGCACCGTCATCGACGCCGACCTGAGCGACCCGGGCTGGCGGGCAAAGCTGCCGCGGGAGGGCTTCGACGCCGTCCTCACCGCGACCGCGCTGCACTGGCTGCCAGCCGAGCGGGTGGCCGCGCTCTACGCCGAGGTGCGTGAGGTGCTGCGCCCGGGCGGCATCTTCGCGAACGCCGACCACATGCCCGAGGAAAGCCTGCCCACGCTGTCGGCCAAACTCCGCGATCACGCCCGCGGCGTGCGCGAGAACCGGTACGCGACCGGCGCCGCCACCTCCTGGCCCGACTGGTGGAAGCTCGCGGCGGCCGACGAAGTCCTCGCCCCGAAGGCGATCGAGCGGGAGCGCATCTACCCGTCGGCCCGCCACCATCACGAGTGGACGCCGCCGGCCACCTGGCACGTCGAGGCGCTCCGCGCGGCCGGCTACACCGAGGCCGGCATCCTGTGGCGGGGCGGCACCGACGCCGCGGTGGTGGGGGTGCGCTAACCGGGCCGCTCACGCCCAGGCGCGGCGGACACGGCGACCAAGAGGGCCCGGCAAAGCGTGACGAGAGCGCGCCGCGACCGGGCGGCACAGGCCGCACCCCGCCACGGCCGTGTGCCGCC
>NZ_JBFBAD010000176.1:0-18447 GCF_040682075.1 Actinoplanes sp. NPDC051411
CCCGGCCCGCGGGGACGGAGGCGGGGCAGCCGCCCCCCCGGCGCAGTTACTGGCGGCGCGACGCCCGGCGCAGTTACTGGCGGCGCGACTCCCGGCGCAGTTACTGGCGGCGCGACTCCCACCGGCGCGACTGCCGACCGGATCGCGGCTGGCACGGCTGGTAGCGACACGGGCGGAGCGGTTGGCGAGGTCGGCGGGAGGACGCGCCGGCTGACTCCGAGTGAGTTTCCGCGGCCGGTCGACGACAGCGGCGTCACTACGCGACGGCTGGCTCCCCGGCCCCGGACCGGACGGCGGGACCTCGGCGACGAGACGCGGCGGCTGGTGGCCCCCTCGCGGCCTGCCGTCGGCCGGCCGACGATCGCCCTGCAGCGCACGGCCGGGAGCGACGGTCACGCTTTCGATCGGGTACGGCGTGAGGAGTACGCCGGCTTCCTCACCACCTTGGCCGACGGCATCCGCGCCAACCTCGCCATCATGGGCGAGAACTCAACGCTGGCGGCCTACGCCGACGAAGTCGAAGCCGAGGCGGCCCTGGTCCGACCCCAGCCCGTCACCCCGCCGGAAGGATCGTCGCCCTCCGGTCAGACCACAACCACCGCGGGATCGGCATGGTCCGATCAAGCTGGCGTGGCTCCGAAATCGGCCGGCCCCGATCGAACCGGCACCGTTTCGGAACCACCGCGGCGCGATCAAAAGGGCACCGCCTCAGAGCCGGCCCGGCGCCGCCACGCCCGCACCACCGCGGAACCGACACCACCCGGCCAAAGCGGCACCGCCTCGAAACCGGCCCGACCCCGACACACCGACACCGCCCCGGAACCAGCGCGACCCGATCAAAACGGCACCGCCCCGGAACCAGCGCGACCCGATCAAAACGGCACCGCCCCGGAACCAGCGCGACCCGATCAAAACGGCACCGCCCCGGAACCGGCCCAACCCCGACACACCGGTGCCACTTCGGAGCCGGCGCCACCCGATCGGACCGATAGCTCTTCGGAGGCGGCGCGGCTCGAGCGGATCGGTGCAGCCCCCGGGTGGGCGCGGCCCGAGCCCTCATCCGACGGGGCGCCGGGGTGGGCTCTGGGCGGGCGGGAGTGGGGTCGGGCGGCGGAGGAACAGACGCCGGGTGGGCTTCGGCGGGCCCACGCCGTACATCTGAAAGCGCTGGAAGGCGCCCTGCCGGCGGCGGCCCGCCGGCCGGACCCTCGCGTTGGTGGCTGGTTTTCGCTGCTCAATGCGGGTGGGCCGGCGGAGGATCCGACACGCGGGGTGAATTGTCTGGATGCGGTGTTGGCGCTGTTCGAGACCTATCAGCGGGGGCGTCCGCGGGTGGCCGGGCCGCGGACCTTCGACGGCTATGCCCATGGGGCGCCGGATCGGGCTGTCGGCGGGGAGTGGCTGGGGGTGCGGCGGATTCAGCGGGCCGCGCGGTCGGATTTTCAGAATCTGTGCCCGTTTGTCGGTGGCGCGGCGGCCGAGCAGGCCGGGGCGGCGGTCGACGCGGCGTTCCGGAATCTGGGCAATCACCTGCACAACTCGGGGCATGGGGCGTTCGCGTTCATTCTCACCGACTTCGCGAGCGGTGGCTGCCACGCGTGGGCCGCGGTCAACCAGGACGGCACCGTCCTCTTCCTCGATCCGCAGCTGGGCCGGGTGTCGGCCGACGAGCCGATCTATCGCGAGGTCGTCTCGATGGACGCCCTGGTCGTGGACGGTGAAGGCGAGCCGGCGCCGCTGCCCTATCACGGCGCCGGACAGTGGGCGGCGCTGTAGTTCCTAGACGATGGCCATGTCGACGAAGCGGGACAGGTGCAGCTGGGCGGCCACGGTGATCGTGTCGGTGGGGCCGTTTCGGTGCTTGGCCACGATGAAGTCGGCTTCGCCGGCCCGCGGTGACTCCTTGTCGTAGTAGTCGTCGCGGTGGAGCAGGATCACGACGTCGGCGTCCTGCTCGATCGAGCCTGACTCACGCAGGTCGGAGAGTTGGGGCCGCTTGTCGGTGCGCTGCTCGGGACCACGGTTGAGCTGCGAGACCGCGATGACCGGGCACTCGATCTCCTTGGCCAGCAGTTTGAGGCCTCGGGACAGCTCGGAGACCTCCTGCTGGCGGCTCTCGGTGCGTTTCGGCGAGCTCATCAGCTGGAGGTAGTCGATCACCAGGAGCTTGAGGTTGTTGCGCTGTTTGAGGCGGCGGGCCTTGGCCCGGATCTCCATGAGATTCATGTTCGGGGTGTCGTCGACGAAGATCGGCGCCTCGGAGATCTCGCCCATCCGCCGGGCCAGCTTGCTCCAGTCGTCGTCGGTGAGCTGACCCGACCGCAGCACGTGCAGCGGCACCCGGGCCTCGGCCGAGAGCAGTCGCATGACCATCTCGATCTTGCTCATTTCGAGCGAGAAGATCGCGCTGGCGCAGTTGTGGCGGATCGCGGCGTTGCGGGCGAAGTCCATGCTGGCGGTCGACTTGCCGAGACCGGGACGTCCGGCCACGATGATCAGCTGGCCCGGGTGCAGGCCGTTGAGCAGGCGATCGAGGTCACCGAAGCCGGTCGGCACCCCGCTCATCACGCCACCCGAGGCGCCGACCGCCTCGATCTCGTCGAGGGTCGGCTGGAGCATGTCGCCCAGGGCGGCGAAGTCTTCGCTCACCCGCTTCTCGGTGACGTCGTAGATCGCCTGCTGGGCCAGGTCGACGATGTCGTCGACGTCGCGCCCGCCGTTGCCGTTGGCCCCGAAACCGAGCTGGACGATCCTGGTGCCCGCCTCGACGAGCCGACGCAGGATGGCCCGCTCGGAGACGATGCGCGCGTAATAGGAGGCGTTGGCCGCGGTCGGCACGCTCTCGATGAGGGTGTGCAGATAGGGCACGCCGCCGATGCGCTGCAGGTCGCCGCTGTCGGCCAGGGCCGCGGCCACGGTCAGCGCGTCGGCCGGCTCACCCCGGCCGTAGAGGTCGAGGACGATGTCGAAGATCGTGCTGTGCACCGGACGGTAGAAGTCGTGCGTCTTGAGGATCTCGACGACGTCGGCGATCGCGTCCTTCGAGAGCAACATGCCGCCGAGCACGCCCTGCTCGGCCGCCACGTCCTGTGGGGGCGACTTGTCGAATGACCCGCTGGTGGCGGGTGCCGCGGCCGGAGGTCGCGACTCCGGTCGCGCATCGTCGGTGATCGACACCGGGGGACCTCCTCCGCTTGTGGGACCTGCGCCACGATCCAACCGCCCGGGTATGACACTTTTGGCTGATCCCGGTTCAAGATCATAAAAATTAAGCTGATCTCAAGGACGCGTGGGGCTGGCCCACTCTACGAACCCGCCCACGACCTGCCCAAGTGGCCCGGTGGACGAGCCTCGGGACAACCTGTGGACATCCCCCACCTGCTTGTTGACAGCCCTGTGCACAGCCTGTGCATAACTTCTGGGGATGACCGAACACCCCCCTTGTCCAGCAGGTATTTCGTCGTCCCCACCTGTGGAGGAAGAAAAAGCTGCCGGGCGTGAGCAAGCCATCGCCCTAGGGCGTTGCGGTTCGGACACTTCCACGTCAGGCTTTCCGGGTGGACCAACGGGAGTGGGACTACGGAGCCCACATGCCGCGCGACAGGCGTGCCTCCGAGCCGTGGTCCACCCAGAGTCCGGAAACTCCGCAATACGCCGAGCCTGAACCGAAATGGGCGTCTTTGACCGACACGGGCAGCATGCAGCCGAGTGCCGAGGCGCTTGCCTGGCAGCGGCAGGCCGACGCGTGGGCCCAGCAGGCAGAGTCCGACGACAGCCAGGCCGTCGAGCCGGCCAATCGCTGGTCCGAGGTGGCGTCCACCGGCCGCACCGCGTTCCCGGCCGACGGGGTGGGCTGGCGCACCGAGACCGCCGAGTGGCGTGCGACCGGAGGCGCCCGTTGGCGGCAGACCACCGAGTGGCGCTCGACGACCGGCTCGCACGGCTGGCGTTCCACCACCGAGGCGTGGCAGACCAGCGGCAACGGTGACTACCGGGCGCCCGTCAGCACTCCGACGGAGCAGCCCGCCATCTCCAGCACCGCCTATTCGGCGCCGGCCTCGACCCCGCCTACGGCCTCGGCCGACTCCGATTCACGGCCCTCCTGGCAGCAGTTCACCGAGCCGGCCACCCCCTCGTGGCAGCAGCCGGCCCCCTCGTGGCAGCAGCCGGCGCAGCGCCAGCCCGCCGAGAGCACGTCGTCCTGGCAACAGCTGGTCGAGCCCGGCAGCCGCTCCGGCGGCACCATCGAGGGCTCGGCGACCTGGAACGACAGCGGCGCGCGCGCCGAACCGGAAACCCCCAGCTGGCAGCAGCGCCGCGAGCCCGAGACCCCGAGCTGGCAGCCCCGCGAGCCGGAGACGCCGAGCTGGCAGCACGGCGAAACGACCACCTGGCAGACCCCGCGCGACGACGGTCGACACCTGGTGCGCGAAGACGACCGCGCCGCCTGGCGGCGAGACACGGATCTGGGCGAGGAGTCACGGCAGATCGGGCGACGCCGGGCTCCGGAGCCCGGGTCGCGCACTTCCGGGGGTACGGGTTGGACCGCGCGCTCGGACGCCGACAACTGGGCCGGCCACACCGACACCGGCAGCATCCAGCTCTACCCCGAGCCGGAAAACAGTCCCGCGTGGGGAGCGCGCTCCGAGGGCTATGCCGAGCCGACCGGCCGCCGGGCACTCCCGACCAACGGCTATGACGAAGGTCCGACCCGTCGCGTCGACCCGGACGCCGGCCGCCACGGCACGGGTCGTCCGGCGCTGCCCTCGGCACCCTACGAGGAGGACGCGACGGCCCGGCGCTATGCCGCGGGCCTGGCCGACCTGGCCGACCCCGAGCCCCGGCGCGGTCGCAATGCCGACAACGACTTCGGCTCCGCCGCCGCACCGACCTCCAGCTACGGCACCGCGGGCTTTGGAACGGCGGCGGCGCCCACGTCGAGTTACGGAACGGCGGCCGCACCGACGTCGGGCTACGCGCCGGATGGTCCGCCCGCCTCGGCGCCGACCTCCGGCTATGCTCCGATCAGCCGTCGGCGCGGCGCCCGCTACGCCGATGAGGAACAGCGTCCGGGCGGCCCGATCGGCGAGGGTGAAGACCCGCGCTACGTCGACGGTGCCCGTGCGGCGGCCATGCCCGCCACCCGCCGACCGCCGGAACCGGAGGCCCCGCCCGTCCGCCGCGGCCAGGGCGACGAGACGAACGCCGGCCAGCCACCGCTCCGCACGCCGGGCACGCCGGGCAAGCCGCGCAAGGCGCGCTACCACGACGGTGCCCAGAACGACTGGCGCGAGCAGACCGGCGCGTGGGTGGCCGAGCCCGACACCAGCAGCTGGACCCGCGACCCGGACACCGGCCAGTGGAGCCGCTCGAAGGACGACCCGCGCGTGCTGGCCTGGCGCGAGGAGGCGGCCCGGCGCGAGGAGGCTCAGCAGTCGGCGGCCCGGCGAGAGCTCCCGGCCGCGCCGGCCGATGAGGAGCGACGCGCCTCGTGGTCGCAGCCTCCGGCCGACGCCGGACGGGCCGGGATCGCCCCGGCCAGCGCCGTTCCCGACGACGGCCAGCGCCGTGGCATGCGTCCGGACGATCCCGGCATGGGCGGCGCGCCGATGGAACGCGCCCCGATGCCGGCCGCGCCGCGAAGCGCCATGCCGGCCGCGCCGCGAAGCGCCATGCCGGCCGCGCCGCGCAGCTCAATGCCAGCGGCTCCGCGCAGCTCAATGCCGGCCGCGCCGCGCAGCTCAATGCCGGCCGCGCCGCGCAGCGCGATGCCGGCAGCTCCGCGCAGTGCGATGCCGGCTGACGGGTCCGTCCCGCGGATGGACGACACCATGTCGGGCCGTGGCATGGCCGACGGCGGCCGGCGGCGGGCCATGGAGGACGGCCCGATCCCGCGCAGTGCCATGCCCGCCGATGGCATGGGCCGGCGGGGGATAGACGACCCTCGCGGCTCGATGGCCGATGGCGGCATGGGCTGGCGCGGCATGCCCGACGGGCCGATTCCCCGCAGCGCCATGCCCGGCGACGGGATGCGAGGGCCGGCTCCGCGCAGCGCCATGCCGGACGACGGCCTGGGACGCCGCGGCATGCCCGACGACGGCATGCGGGGCCCAGCCCCGCGCAGCGCCATGCCCGACGACGGCATGGGACGACGCGGCATACCCGACGGGCCGATCCCCCGCAGCGCCATGCCCGACGATGCGATGCGAGGCCCCGCCTCGCGCGGCGCCACGCCTTACGACACGATGGCTCGGCGCGGCATGGAGGACGACACGCCCCGCCGCGGGATGGCCAGCCCGACGAACCCGCGCAGTGCGATGCCTGACCCCGGCATGGAAGAGGACACTCTCTCCCGCCGTCGACGGGCGGACCGTGGTGCGGCGCCGGACGACTCGATGGCCGGGCGTGGCATGGCAGCCGGTCCGGCTCCGCGCAGCGCCATGCCCGATGACACCTGGTCGCGGCGGGCCGACGACACCTCGGCCGGCCACGGCATGCCGGGCCGCTGGGGGCAGGGTGCCGATCCTGCGCCGCGGCGGTCTCGGCGTCGGGACAACGGCGACGAGCCGAGCGGCGGCTACGGGCTGCCCGCCGGAAATGACGATGTGCGAGGCGGCGCCCCGGGCGTCTACGGCGACGCCGCTCGAGGCGGCGGTTACGGCGGCGGCCCGGCTGGCTACGACCACGGCGGCGCCCGCGGCACGGCGCCCGGCGCCTACGGCGCCGACCCGCGGAGCAGCACCGCGAACGGCTACAGCGCCGACCCCCGAGCCGCCAGCACCGCGAACGGCTACAGCGCCGACCCCCGAGGTGGCAGCGCGGCAAACGGCTTCGCCGCCGACCCACGAAGCGGCAGCGCCGCGAACGGCTTCGCCGCCAACCCGCGGGGCGACGCTACAAACGACTACGGTGCAGCCGACGCGCGAGGCGGTGCCTCCGGCGGATACAGCGGCAGTCCGCGAGGCAGCAACACCCCTGGCGCCTACGACGACCCGCGGCGTAGCGACCTACGGGACGGCGCCCCGGGCACCTACGGCGACGACCCGCGTAGCAGCGGCACCTCGGGCGGATATGGACTTCGCGGCGATTATGACGACGACACCCGCCGTGGCATGCCTGACGGTCCCCGCCCTCGCAGTGCCATGCCGGCCGCACCCCGCAGCGCGCTTCCGGCCGGCCCGGTCCGCGGCCAGCGCGCCCTGCCCAGTGCCCCGCGCAGCGCGATGCCGAGCATCGACCCCGACGCGCCGATCAGCCCCATCGCAGGTGGTGGCACCTACGGCGGCGGTTCCTACCGGGCCGGGGCGGCCGGATATCCCGATCCCGGACGCCGTCGCGCCGACGACACCATGGGTGGCGGCCGCCGCCGGGCCGCCGAGCCGGATGCCTGGCGCCGCGACCTCGACCCCGACGCCCGCCAGCCGCGGAGCCTGCCCGGCTATGACGATCCGGACGAGTGGCGGGCGACCGCGGCCGCGCGGGATGAGGGCGACGACGACGACCGCGGTTGGCCTCCGCGCGGTGGCGCGGCGCCGGCCGACTGGCGGAACGCCGACCTCGAGGAGGCGTCGCGCGGGCACGCGGCCTACCGCGAGGGCGGATCGGACGGCTGGCGGCAGGAGTTATCGGCCGGGAGCGATCTCACCGACGGTGAGTCGCGACGCTACGGCACCTCGGATTTCGTGCCCTTTCGGTCGAGCGGCTCAGCCGCGGTCCCGAGGCAGTCGAACTTATCCATGACGTCCACGTCGATGGTCATGCCCGCGGGTGGGCCTGATCCGGCGGCGGTGCGCCCTCAGCGGGCGGCGAGCAACGGTTATATGGCACCCGGTGGCGCCTACGAGCGTCGGCCGGTCGGCGGCGGCTTCACCACGGGCCGGAGGAGCAATCTGCTCGATCCGGACGACGAGGAGGATGACCAGGCCGCTGGCGGCCCACTCGCGGCAGTGGGTTACACGGTCATCTGGTACGGCGTACCGGTTGTGCTCTTCGTGCTCTACATGCTGATCATCAACCGGGGTTCGCAGACGCACGCCCTCGACACCGCGGCCAAGGCGGCTCCCCAGTTCGGCGTCTCGCTGGTGCTCAGCCTGCTCGTCGCGGTCGGCATCCGCCTGTTCAACAGCTCCTGGAAGGCGATCAGCGTCGGCCTGGCCGCGGCCGTGGTCGGCGGCGGACTGGCCACCGTGGTGAGCTCCGCCCTCACCGGTAACAGTCTGAGCTGACGCGCGGCTCACCGCGTACGTCAACGGGCGCAAGCGAAGGCACCTGGCGCGAGAAACGCGAACGGCGCGCCGGGCCGATGGCCCGACGCGCCGTTTCACATGAAACCGAAAACTACTTGGCCGCCACCACGTTGACCGGGAAGCTCGCGGTCACCTCGGGGTGCAGCTTGACCTGAACGCTGTACGCGCCCGTGGTCTTGATGTGACCGGGCAGCTCGAGGCGCCGCCGGTCGAGGGCCGGGCCGCCGGCGGCCTTGACCGCGTCGACGATCTCGGCCGGGGTGATCGAGCCGAACAGGCGGCCGCCGTTGCCGGAGCGCGCGTTCAGCGTGACCTTGAGGCCGGCCAGCTGCGCCTTGACCTCGTTGGCCTGGCCCAGGTCGCGGATCTCGCGGGCCTCACGGGCCCGCTTGATGACGACGACCTGCTTCTCGGCGCCCTTGCTCCACTGGATCGCGAAGCCCTGCGGCAGCAGGTAGTTACGGCCGTAGCCGTCCTTGACCTCGACGACGTCGCCGGGGGTGCCGAGACCCGACACCTCCTGGGTGAGGATGATCTTCATCTCGTCGACCTTCCTCAGCGCGCCGTCGCCGTGTACGGCAGGAGCGCCATCTCGCGGGCGTTCTTGACCGCGCGGGCGATCTGCCGCTGCTGCTGGGACGTCACTCCGGTGACCCGGCGGGCACGGATCTTGCCCCGGTCGGAGATGAACTTCCGCAGCAGCGCGGTGTCCTTGTAATCGATGTAGGTGATCCCGTCCTTGTCGAGCGGGTTCACCTTCTTCTTCGGCTTGCGAAGTGCCGCAGCCTTAGCCATTGCTCTTACTCCTGAACTCGGTAAACCCTGTGATCTTAGGAAGACCCAGCGGGTTAGAAGGGAGGCTCTTCGTCGAACGAGGAGTTCGCGCCGCCACCGCTGGGACGGGCGCCGCTGCCGCTGGAGGCCGGAGCCGAGGTGGCCCAAGGGTCGTCGAAGTTGCCGCCGCCCCCACTGCCGCCGCTGGCCTGCCGGTTGCCGCCACCACCGTTGGACGCGCCGAAGCCGCCGCCTCCGCCGCCGCCACCGGACCGGTTCATCCGCTGGACCTTGGCCGTGGCGTAGCGCAGCGACGGGCCGATCTCGTCGACCTCGAGCTCGTAGACGGTGCGCTTCTCTCCCTCGCGGGTCTCGTAAGACCGCTGGCGCAGCCGGCCCTGCACGATCACCCGAGCGCCACGCTGCAGCGACTCGGCGACGTGCTCGGCGGCGTCGCGCCAGATGTTGCACGCGAGGAACAGTGGCTCGCCGTCTTTCCACTCGCCCGACTGCCGGTCCAAGGTCCGCGGAGTAGACGCGATGCGGAACTTGGCCACGGCCGCACCCGACGGGGTGAAGCGCAGTTCGGGATCGTCGGTGAGATTACCGACGATCGTGATGGTGGTTTCTCCTGCCATGATCTTCTCCTCGCCGCTTCGCTCGTTCGTAGGAGGTTCTCAGAACCCCCTGACAAAAACGAGGCTCGGCGGTTTTACCCTGCAGCGCGGCGGAGCCGCCTTGGGTAACTCAGCGGGTCTCGGGCCGGATGACCTTGGTGCGCAGGATGGACTCGTTGAGGCGGAGCTGACGGTCCAGCTCGGCCACGGCCTCGGGCGTCGCCTGCAGGTCGACGACCGCGTAGATGCCCTCAGCCTTTTTGTTGATCTCGAACGAGAGCCGGCGACGGCCCCAGACGTCGAGCTTTTCCACCGAGCCACCCGCGGTCCTGATCACGTTCAGGTACTGATCGAGCGACGGGGCCACGGTGCGCTCCTCGAGCGAAGGATCGAGGATCACCATGAGTTCGTAATGACGCAAGACGTTCTCACCTCCTGTGGGCTTAACGGCCACGGTCTCTCCGTGGCAGGAGGTCTTGAGTCTGCTCACGGCACCGGAAAGGGCCGCGAACCGAGCAAGCATACCGGCCCTGAGCAGTTCGCCCAAAAGCGAGGACCCCGTCTGTGGACGGGGTCCTCGGTGGTTCAGCCGCGGGGCGCCCGATCCGCATTCGCTGGGTGGGACCTGGGGAGGAACGACCACACCGATGAGGTTGGACGCGGGCGCCCCGCGGAGCTTGTAGGCAAAAGCCTACGCGACGTTTGCCCGAATTGCACGTTCCGACACGAATGCCCGAATAGCGGCGATTCCGACGCCGAGCGCGCACACCATGGCGATCGCCGCCAACAGGCCGATCGGCCCACGTTCACGGATGGGTTCCATCGCCGCGACCGGCTCCGCCGCCGCGATCTCGGTGGTCGGCACGGTCACTGCCGCGGGCGGCGCCGGGGGCGGGTTCAGCTCCATTGACGGTACGCCCGGGACCAGCGCTTTCTCCGCGCCGGGCGGCATGCCCGAGAACGCGGGGACGGCGGCTCCCGGCGTACTCCGGGAGGTCTTGATCTTGGTTTTGGGCCGAAGGCCGTCGCCGCCCGGCGGCATGCCCTGCGCCGCGACCTTCGCCGCCTGCGCGACCGTCGACGAGCTCAGCGCACCGGGCGGACCGGCCGCCGGGTGGCCGGCGCCGGACGGGCGCACATGCGAGTGGTGTACCGGCGCGGAAAGAGTGCCAGGAAGGGCGGAATCCGACGGGCGGCTCGAATCGGTCGTCGCGCCCGCGAACGCGGACGAATCGCCCCCGGACGGATTCGGGATCGGGTCGGGCGTGGTGACCGGCACCGACGGCTGCGCGGTCACCATCACTGGACTCGCGTCGTTGCCCAGCGCGCAGGTCGGCGTCAGGCTCATCGCGGTGGTGCCGCGCCGGAAGACCACCTCGGTCGAACCGTTGTCCTGCAGCATGCCCTTGGTATCGCCGCCCAGCCGCAGGTTCGCGCTGTGCCCGGTCTGATTGACCACCCGGATCGTGCTCTCGGCCGGCACGGTCATCGACTCGACGTCGGGATGCGAGCGGCAGGACAACCCGAAGACGCTCCCGCCACCGAAGGTCACCTGGTGGCCACCCTCCGGCGCGGGAGGCCCCACCTGATCCGCGCTCGCCGTACCGTTGGCCAGCAACGGACCGCCGAGCAGCAGACCGCCCAGCACCAGCGCCGCCACCCGGTATCGGAACTGCCGCGACATGCACCATCTCCCAGTTCGGACCGGCCGCCGGCCGGCATCCGTCAAGCGTGATCAATGGAGCTAACGAGGGCCGCGGGAGCGCGGTGACGCGCGGGATGAACGTCGTACCCGCGTCGTAGGCTCGACCCATGCGCATCGGAGCCCATGTCGATCCCGCCGATCCCCTCGACGCGGCCGTCGCCCGCGGGGCCGACGCCGTGCAGTTCTTCCTCACCGACCCGCAGGGTTACAAGTCGCCCACGCCGCGCGACGACGCGGCCGCCCTGCGCGAGTCCGAGGTGGACGTTTACATTCACGCGCCCTACATCGTGAATGTCGCCTCGCCCAACAACCGCATCCGCATCCCGAGCCGCAAGCTGCTGATGGCCCACGCGCGCGCGGCGGCCGAGATCGGTGCCAAGGGCCTGATCGTGCACGGCGGTCACGTGGGCCAGGGGGCCGACCTCAGGGCCGGCTTCGAAAATTGGCGCAAGGCCTTCGAGTACGCGGAGAAGGACGGCGGCCTGCCTCTTCCGGTCCTGATCGAGAACACCGCGGGTGGCGACAACGCCTGTGCCCGCCGGTTCGACGACCTGGCCCGGCTGTGGGACGCGGTCGGGCAGTTCGGGGCCGGGTTCTGCCTCGACACCTGTCACGCCTACGCGGGCGGTGAAGACCTGGTCGGCATCGTCGACCGGGTCAAGTCGATCACCGGCCGCATCGACCTGATCCACGCCAACGACTCCAAGGGCGGCTTCGACTCGGGTCAGGACAAGCACGACAACCTCGGCAATGGCAAGATCGACCCGGAGCTGGTGGTGGCCGCGATCCGAGCCGCCGGCGCACCCGCGGTCGTCGAGACCCCGGGCGGCGCCGAGGGTCAGACCGCCGACATCGCGCTGCTGCGAAAGGGCACGAGCCGCTGACGTCGCTCGGTTAACGGGAAGCAGGACCATGACGACCGAGGAACCGAGGCCGCCGATGCCTTCTGAGCCCGCACCCCCCACGTCGGCCAAGGACGCCGGCAGCGATCCGGCGACCCTTGTCGAAAGAGCCATTCCGCGGCAGGCGTCGGGGGCGGAGGACCGGTCGGGCGCTGCTCAGCCGGCCGGGCCGGGTCGCACGGGTGCACCTCAGTCCGCCGGGCCGGAGGATCGCACGGCCGCTGCTCAGTCCGCCGGGCCCGAGGATCGCACGGCCGCTGCTCAGCCTTCTGGGGCCGAGGGCCGCTCGGCCGCTGCTCAGTCCGCCGGGCCCGAGGATCGCACGGCCGCTGCTCAGCCTCCTGGGGCCGAGGGCCGCTCGGCTGAGCCTCAGCCGACGGCGTTGGGCTTGCCGGCGATGAGTGAGGTCGAGCGGGCGGCGGCGCTGGCCGCGCTCGATGAGCCGGCTCCGAAGCCGCGGGGGCGACGGTTTCTCTTCTTCCGCACCTCCGGCAAGAAGAATGCCGGGGTGGCCCCCGCCGCGGTCTCGTCCGATGTGGTCGCTCCCCCGCCGGAACCGGCCGCCAGCCAGTTGGCCGCGGGTGAGCAATCGGTCGCCGGCCAACCGGCCGTAGGCGAGAAATCGGTCGCCGGCCAACCGGCTGCGGGCGAGAAATCGGTCGCCGGCCAACCGGCTGCAGGCGAGAAGGACGTCGCGAAACTCAAGGAGCCGTTCCCCAGCGAGCGGCCGCCCGGCGCGCCCGCCGACCCGTGGGCCGCGTTCGTCAGCGCGCCCGAGCGTCCTCCCGGTCTGATGCTGCGGGCCACCCGCGCCTTCTTCCGGTCACTGATCCACGAATACGCCCTGGCCATCTACGCCGGTCTGTTCCTAGCCGTCGTACTCACCTGGCCGACCCTGCGCTATCCGCTGCACACCCTCCCCGAGGACCTCGGCGACCCGGCCCGGCAGGCCTGGCAGATCTCCTGGATCGGGCACATCCTGCTCACCCATCCGCAGGAGCTGTGGCAGTCCAACGCCTTCTATCCCCAGCCCAACAGCTTCGCTTTCGGCGACAGTCTGCTCGGCTACGGTCCGGTCGGCATGCTCGGCGACGGCCCACTGGCCGCGACGCTGCGCTACAACATTCTCTTCGTGCTCGCCCACGCGCTCCTGGCGATCGGCGGCTATGCCCTGGTCCGCCAGCTCGGCTCGGGCCGCACCGGCGCGGCGGTGGCGGCGGTCGCCATCGCGTACGCGCCCTGGCATCTGGCCCAGCAGGGCCACCTCGACATCATCTCAGCCGGCGGCATCCCGCTCGCCCTGGCCATGCTGGCCCGGGGCCACGGCTGGTCGCTGCGCCGCGGCCTGCAGCCCAGCGAACGCAACGCCGGCTGGGCCGCGTTCGGCTGGCTGGTGGCGGGCTGGCAGGTCAGTCTGGGTTTCTCGCTCGGCGTGCCGTTCCTCGGCGTGCTCGGCCTGATCGTCCTGTTCCTGCTCTTCGGAACGCCGCTGATCTGGCTGCGCCGCCGCTCGCGTCGCCGGGCCCATCAGCGCCGTCTCGCCCAGGCCCAGCTCGCCCCGGCCGTTGCCGGCGACCCGGCTGCGGCTGCTGCGGCTGCTGCGGCTGCTGCTGCGGCTGCGGCTGCGGCTGCGTCGCCGCCCGGCGCACCGACCACTCCGGGCGGTCTCACCGGGTCAGGCGGCGAGGGCAAGCCGATGGTCCCGGCCGATGAGGGCAAACCGTTCGGCCCGGTCGACGAGACGAAGGCGCTCACGCCGATCGGCGAAGGAAAGACCGCCGCCTTGGCTGAGGCCGGCCAACCCTCCGGTCCCGGCGAGAAAGCGGCGGTTGGCACCGCGGGTCGCGACAACGTTGCCGAGCCCAAGCTTGGCGACACAATCGTCGACGGTGAGCCGGTCGGAAAAGACGTCAAAGCAGCCGAGGACGACGTCAAGGCCAAGAAGAAGACCAAGGTCGTCAAGCACAAGGTCCCCAAGCCACCGCGCGTGCGCCCGGTGCACGACCGGGACTTCTCGCCCGTCCTCGGCTGGCGACTGCTGATCATCGACTCACTCGGGCCGGTGATCCTGGCCGGCATCGCCGCCCTGATCGCGCTGCCTTACTTCCACCTGGCCGACAAGAGCAACAGCACCGCCCAGATCAAATTCTTCTCGCCACCGCTGTGGAGTCTGCTGATCGGGCCGTCCGAATCGCGGATCTGGGGCAGTCCGCACGCCGGCGCTCGCGCCTCGCTCGGATGGGCGGCCGAGATGAGCCTGCTTCCCGGGTTCGTGCTTTACGCACTGGCGCTGGCCGGTCTCTGGTTCTCGGTCTGGAAGTTCAGCCGGCGCATCATGCTGATCATCGCGCTGGCCGCGTCGGTCGTGCTCACGATGGGCACCAATTTCTTCGGCGGGCGCTGGACCTATCTGCCGCTCTTCGGGCACCTGCCGGCCTCGCTCGACCAGCGCATCCCGGGCCGGATGATGCTCTGGGTCACGCTGCTGCTCGGCATTCTCGCCGCCGGGGCGGTCTCCGAGTTCGTCCGCCGGGCCGAGCACTGGTCGGCCCAGCGCATCCCGCCGTGGCCCGCGTGGTGGCTGCGGCTGGCCACGCTCGTACCGCTGGTTCTGGTGATCGGCGAGGGCTGGAACACGACTAGCCACCCGGTGGTGCCCGCCCAGCCCGCGTCGATGCGTACGGTCACCAGCCCGATGCTGGTGCTCCCGACCGGCGCGGTCACCGATGGCACCGTGATGCTCTGGTCGACCACCCGCTACCAGAAGATCGTCAACGGATCGGGTGGCTTCGCCGCCGCCCGGCAGGAAGAGATGCGCACGAAGGTCGCCAATTTCCCGGATCCGGCCAGCATCGACTATCTCCGGTCGATCCCCGTCACGACCGTTGTGCTCGTCCGCTCGGCGGTGGCCGGCACCCCGTGGGAGCGGGCCGGCGACACCCCGGTCGACAGCCTCGGCATCACCCGCGAGGACGTTGGCGGCACAGTCGTCTTCCACCTCAACTGAGCTGCTATCGACCGTTCGACCACCACCGGCAGACGGCGGCGAATCAGACGACCGCCGGTTCGAGGTCGCCACCACCGGGCTCGGCCGGCTTCGACTCGGCCGGCGCCGGGCCGCGGCCGCGGCGGAAGCGCTCGATCCACGGCGCGTCCTCGGCGTTGAGCGGGCCGCCGTCCGGGTCCTCGTCGCCGTACGTCTGGCGGACCACGTCGAGTTCGGGCCGCCAGATGTCGCGGATCACGAGGCCACAGAGGATCGCGACGGTGACGAGCCGGCAGGTCGAGGCGAGCACGAACGTGCCCTCCGGGATGACCGGCTTGCCGCCCGCGCCGAGCAGCTCGGCGTAGAACGCGGTGAAGTAGCCGAACTCGGCGACCGTCCAGGCGATGATCGAGCCCCAGCGCGGCCGGGCCATCACGATCAGCGGGAGCAGCCAGAGCACGTACTGCTGCGACCAGACCTTGCTGAAGATCAGGAACGCGGCGACGACCAGGAACGACAGCTGGGCGAGCCGGGGCCGCCGCGGGGCGATCAGGGCCAGGACGAGGATGCCGACGCAGGCCACTCCGAACAGGCCGTACGTCAGCCAGTTGAGCGTCGGGATGTGGTTGCTCAGCCACTGGAACGGGCCCTGGTTGGCGCCGGTGTGCCACTTGCCGTCGAGATATCGCCCGATGTACCAGAGCGTGCCCCAGTCGATCGGCCGGTCATGGTTGAGCCGGAAGAACTGCAGCCAGCTGTCGTGGTACCAGTACCAGACCGGGAAGTTGACCACGGCCCAGCTGAGCACCGTCGTGACCGCCGCCGCGGTCCAGGACCGCACTGTTCGTGATCGTAAAGCGAGCACGAGGAGCGGGCCGAGGATGAAGAGCGGCCATAGTTTCGCCGCCGCGCCGAGCCCCAGGAAGAGGCCGGCCCAGGCTGGTCGGCGTTTGGCCCAGAGGTAGAGGCCGATCGCGGCCAGGCCGATCGCCAGGAAGTCCCAGTTGACCGTCGCCGTGATGAACAGGATCGGCGACAGCGCGAAGATCGCCGCGTCCCATGGTCGTCGGCGCCGCAGGGCCAGGATCACCGCCGCGGTCGCGACGGCCAGGGCCGAGAGCACGATCGCGTTGGCGTCGTAGAACCAGGTGCCCTGGTTGATGCCGGGGTGCTTCACCCCGTACGCGTGGATCGGCAGTCCGAGCGCGCCCATGAAGTAGCCGGTGACGACCGGGTATTCCACCGCGTGGTCGGCGTACGGCACCTTGCCGTCGCTGAGACCCTCGGCGTAGTAGAGCGCGAGCACGTCGGTGTAGCAGAACCGGGTGTATTGGATGTTCTTCTGCCAGTCGCCGCTCTGGCAGGGCGACTTCTGCACCCAGGAGAGCGCCAGCGTCAGGCAGGTCAGCGCCAGGATGATCCGGGCCGCCGTCCAGAACTTGCCCGGTTTCGCGTCCGGTCGCACCGCGTGGGAGCCCAGCGGCCCCCCGATCGCCTCGGAGAGACCGCGTACAAAGCCGTCCGCCGTCGCCGGCGCGCGCGGAGGCTCAGGACGGTCGATGTCTTCGGACGGTTGCGTGCTCATGTCTTGGCATCATGCCGTATCGGATGGCCGGCGCGATCGACCTCCCCATGGGAAAAGTCGGACGGTCCGAAAACGAAGCCGGCGCGCGCCCGAGGGCACGCGCCGGCATCTCTGGCCTCAGTGGCCGGCGGTGCTAGCCGCCGTTGCCGCCGTTGGTCGCTCCTTGGCCGGGCAGGACGGTCACGTCATTGTTTTGACCGCCGGTGCCGCCGTTGTTACCGCCGTTGGTGCCGGGGAGTCCGACGGTGCCGCCGTTGTTCCCACCGTTCTGGCCGCCATTGTTCTGGCCACCGTTGTTCTGCCCGCCGTTGTTCTGGCCGCCGTTGTTCTGGCCGCCGTTGTTGTCACAGCCTGCGCCGATGACACCGAGGAAACAGTTGCCGTTGTTCTGCGGCGGCGGCGGCGGCGCGACACCGTTGCCGAACTTGTTGGGATCACCGGTCGTGATGCGGTCGGGGAAGTCGACCTGCTTCATGTCCAGCGCCTTGGCCGAGCTGTTCAGGACCTGGCGCCAGATCTCGCCGGGCACACTGGCGCCGAACATGTCACGGCCGTCCTTGAGGTGCAGCTCGACCTTCTTTTCCTTGCCGCCGACCCAGACCGTGACAGCGAGCTGAGGAATGCCGCCGACAAACCAGCAGTCACCACTACCGATGTGACCGTCCTTGCCGTCGTCGTACTCCCAGGTGCCACTCTTGGCCGCCGATTCGCGGCCACCCTTCAGGTCGAGGTTGTCGGCCTGAACGATCTTCTGCATCACGCCGAGCTCGTTCGACGTCTCGGCGGCCGGGAACACGCGGTTGCCGCTGGTGTTCTCGCTCAGCAGCGTGTCCTTCGTGCCGGTGTCCGCGTTGACCCGGGTCACCTTCTTGACGAAGTGCGCCACGTGATGGACGCCGCCGCCGACGATCGTCGCGACGCCCTCGGCGTGCTCGAGCGGGACGACGCGGTACTGACCGAAGCCGATCTCGTCGTCGAAGTCCTTGCCCAACGTGTCGGTGCTGGTCTTCGTGAGGTCGACCGGCGTGGTCTTTCCGTCCTGGAAGATGTGCGTGAGGCCGGCTTCCTTGGCCGTCTCGGCCACCGTGCCCGAGCCGACGGCATCCGCGATCCAGTAGAACGGGAAGTTGTACGACTTGATCGTCGCCGTCTCCAGGTCACAGTCGCGCGAGGCGCCCTTACACAGCGCATTGTCGTCCGCGCCGGCGTTGTTGATCTTCGTGCCGTTCCGGCGCAGCTTCTTGGCGTCCCACTTCGAGTCGAAGGACAGGCCCTGCTTCAAGCCGGCCGCAAGGGTATAGATCTTGAAGCTCGAGCCGGGGGACTGGCCACCGGTGATCTTGGTGCCGTCGCCGGACATGTATCCGCCGTAGTCCAGGCCGTTGGGATCATCACCGCCGTAATAGCCGAGCACCTGCCCGTTATTCGGATCAATGGCGATCACCGCGGACTGATAGGTCTTGGGCAGACCGTGCATCGGCGAGGTCTTGCTCTTCTCCGAGCCGGCCTCCTCGGCCGCTTTCTGCACCTGCGGGTTGATGGTGGTGGTGACGGTCAGGCCGCCCTGCTCGAACGCCGAGTCACTGATCCCGGCCGCGTTGAGCTCCGCCTTCACATGCCGGATGACCATGC